>JAYTCP010000145.1:0-7489 GCA_043736435.1 Planctomycetia bacterium
CATCGGCGAGTTCGACGCGTCGAACCTGCCGACGTTCGCCGCGAAGATCGACCAGATGGTCGAGGCCGGGGACCGACAGCTGGTCCTCGACCTCCACGCGCTCAAGTTCATCAACTCCTCGGCGCTCGGCTACCTGATCAAGACGGGCAAGCGGGTGAAGGAGCTCGGCGGGGAGCTCGTCCTCGCGCGCCCGAGCAAGTTCATCTCGAAGACGCTGGTCACGCTGGGGCTCGAGGGCGTCTTCACCGCGTTCCAGACGGTCGAGGACGGCATCGTCCACTTCAAGCGCGGCGAGAACGTCGGCAAGATCGACCTCGGGGGCGCCGAGTACGACGAGGCCCTCACGGGCGCGGTCCCGGTCCTGTTCCGCAAGGACGACAAGGCGAACCTCCCCCCGAACCAGGTCGGCCGCATCGTGACCCTCTACGAGGACGGCCTCCTGTTCCGCTACGAGCCCGCCACGAAGGGCACGAAGGATCCCGTCGAGGCCGACCTGGTGAACGGGACGAAGCTCAAGATCAAGTTTCGCCAGCCCTTCGCCGTGAAGGACCACTACTTCGAGATGGGCGCGACGATCTCGTCCGTCAGCAGGCTCACGGGCCCCGAGGGCGGCGGCGACGCGGGCGTGATCGCGGTCAAGATCCAGTACGACAAGATCCGCGACGACGACCGCAAGCACCTCCAGCAGTTCGTCCGCGACCTCGAGAGCTGGAAAGGCGAGTTGAACGCGTAGGCGGAGGCCGACCGCGGCCGTCGGCCGCCGGGGTTCGCCGCGGGCGAGGGGCGCGCGACGCGGCCCTTTCCCGCCCTCGTCGTGCTCGCCGAGCCTCGTCCTCCTCGGGAGACTCGTCCGCGTGTCCAGGGACACGCGTTCCTCGTCTCGGCTCCCGCGGCGCGCGACGGGACGCGGTCGCTGGGTCGGGCCGGAGGCGGAGCAGAGCGGACCGGTCCGAGGACGGACCCGCACGGAGCGGAACGGAGCGGAGCGGATCAGACCGTGGGCAGATCCACCGGCGTCAGGAGGCGGCGGACGGGATAGACGTCGCCGGGGCCCACGTCGTCGAAGAAGCCCCAGCGCGCCAGGCCGTCGTCGCCGTGGGGCTCGAGCAGGTAGATGGCCAGGTGCGCCCAGGGCTGCGCCATGGGCACCACGACGTCGCCCGCGACGGCGGAGAAGCGCTCGCGCACGGCCTCCACGTGGAGCACCGTCTCGGTGCGGACCGCCGTGCCCACGTCGGGGCTCGCCGTGGCCTCCTTGCCCGTGACGCGCCAGGCCTCCACGTCGAGCGCGACGGGGCGGGCCAGCCGGCGCAGCTCGACGCCGTGCCCCTCGAGGCGCGCGATCACGGACGCGCGCGAGGCGGGGACCACGTAGGCGAACGGCCGCTGCACGAGCACCGTGGGCTCGTAGCGCCCGTAGAACGTCGTCTTCACCGTGCGCCGGGTGCGCCCCGGCACGCACCGCTCCCGGTGGGACGCCTCGTCCCAGACCTCGACGTCCACGTCCAGGAGCCGGTGCCCCGGATGGCGGTAGACCAGCGCGCCGGCCGCGTCGCGGGCGGGCACGCCGTAGTGGATCCCCACGAGGTCGCCGGGCTTCGGGTCGCGGCCCCGCGCGACGGTCTCCCGCGCCGCGCCCTCGACCAGGGCGACGATCTCGGGTCCGCGCGCGCCCACCTGCGCGAGGATCTCGACCAGGATCGCAGAGGTGACGTCGCAACGGGCGCGGAAGTCGATGTAGGAGTACGCCTCGAGCAGGACGTCCACGCATCCGAGGAGCCCGCGGTAGTGGCTGCCGTAGCGCGCGAGCGGCGGGTACGACTCCCAGCCCCGACTCGGGTCGGCCTCGTCCCGGAAGTTCCCGTAGAACCAGGTGCGGAAGCCCGTCCGCGCGAAGAGCGCCTTCGTCACGGAGGGCAGGAGCACGTCGCGCGTGAAGACCGCGGGGCCCGGCGGGGTCGAGGACAGGTTGCGCGAGGTGTCGTAGGTCAGGTCGTAGCCGTGGATCGAGCCGTCCGTGGTGTGGCAGTCCACGACGACGTGAGGGCGCCACCGCGCGAGCAGGCCGGAGAGCGCCCGGGACTCGACCGCGTCGTGCTTCGTGTAGTCGCGGTTGAGGTTGTAGCCCGCGCCCGTGTAGCGCGTCCCGACCCCGCCCTCGGGCCCGATCTGGCCCTCGAGGCGCGCCAGGTCGAGCGCGCGGTGCGCGGGGTCGATCCGGTCGTTCCCGTCCGGGTTGTAGTCGGGCACCAGCAGGACGGTGGCCTTCTCGAGCAGGGGCGCGAGCCCCCCGAGGCAGAGGTCGCGCGCGAGCTTGAGGCACGACTCCTTCCCCTCGACCTCGCCCGCGTGGATGTTGCCCACCACCAGCAGGATCGGGAGGCCCGCGGCGCGCGCCGCCTCCGGGGTGAACCGGCCCGCGGCGGAGAGGACGGCGACGGGCATCGCCTGACCGAGGCCGCTCGTGCCGAACGACTCGACGCGCACGCGGTCGGTGCGCGCGGCGAGCCGGGCGAGGAAGTCCTCGACCTCGCGATGGAGGCACGTGCGCCGGTAGGCGCTGACCTCGGCGACGGTGTGTAGCGGGTCGGGACGGGCCATGGAGCGCTCCGGGACGTGCCGGCGGGTTCGCCCCGCCGCGGGTCCGCCCGTTCTACCCGCTCATCGCGAGCGGCGCGAACCGCTGCGGCGATCGCGGCGGAGGCGCAGGGCCTCCTTCACCTCGACCTCGGCCACGTCCTCGACCACCTGCGGCGGACCTGCGCGGCGCGGCAGCACGAAGGTGTGGAGGGTGCCCGCGCGCCGCTTCTTGTCGGAGGCGATCCGGAGGAGCAGGCGCCGGGCCGGGACCGAGGCGGGGACGCGCGTCGGGAGGCCGAGCCTCTCGAGGGCGGCGTCCTGCCCGTCCACGAAGGACGCGTCGACGAGGCCGCGCGCGCGGGCGATCTCGGCTGCCACCCCCATCCCGATCGCGACGGCCTCGCCGTGGCGGACCGCGTGGTTGCCGAGCGTCGTCTCGAGCGCGTGGCCGACCGTGTGGCCGTAGTTGAGGAGGCGGCGGGGCCCCGTGTCCCGCTCGTCGGCCTCGACCAGGCGTGCCTTCACGGCGAGCGAGCCCGCGACGACGTCGAGCCACCACGCCTCGTCCGTGACGCCCCCGCGCCGGGCGAGGACGTGGAGGAGCCGCTCGTCGCCCACCACGCCCGACTTGTAGACCTCGGCGAGGCCGGCGATGCGGTCGCGCGAGGGCAGGGTCCGAAGCGTCGTCGGATCGACGACGAGGAGCAGCGGCGGGTGGAAGGCGCCGAGCAGGTTCTTCCCGCGCCGGTGGTTGATCGCGGTCTTGCCGCCGAGGCCCGCGTCGACCTGGCCGACCACGCTGGTCGGCACCGCCACCCACGGCACGCCGCGCCCGACCGTCGCGGCCGCGAAGCCCACCACGTCGAGGACGGCCCCTCCGCCGACGGCGATCACGACGTCGTCGCGCCCGATCCCGCGGGCGAGGATCGTGTCCTCGAGCCGCGCGTGGACGGCGCGCGTCTTCGCGGCCTCGCCCGCCGGCACCACGATCGTGGTCTCGGGGTCGGGGCGCCACTCTCCGGCCCAGCGGCCGTGCACGGAGACGGGTGCGATCCCGGCATCGACCGCGACGAGGCGCCGCGCGCCGGGGGGCACGAGGTCGTCGAGGAGCGCCTCGAGCCGCCCGAGGACGCCGATCCCGACGATCACCTCGGTGGAGCGCGACGTCGCCGCCGGCGACACGCGAAACCGGACGACCGCGGGAGCGCCTCGACGACCGGTCACGACGGGAGACGCCCCGCCCCGTCGTCGGGAGGGGCCGGGACGGCCGGGGCGCCATCGGGCGTCGGAGCGTCCCCGGGCGGCCCGCGGCCTGCCGCGGCCTTGCGCGCGGCGGCGCTCGCCCTCCCAGCGCGCCGGATGCGCAGCGCCTGGGCCTGGAAGCCCTTCGACTCCTTGCGCTCCAGCCGGGACATCAGGAGGAAGAAGGCGGAACCGAAGGCGGCGAGCGAGACCCAGACGATGAAGAAGGGATTCTTGTAGAGCGGCGCCGACGTGAGGGGCGGGATGGCCTCGATGTGGAGGACGACGAAATAGGGGACGCTGATCTCGCCGGTCCGCTCCGGGCGGCGGGAGGCCGCGGACGGACGGTAGGAGTGGGTCTGGACGAAGACCCCGTACACGCGCACGCGCTGCCGCGAGGTCTTGAGCTGAGCGGGCGTCAGGACGCCGGGGAACGCGGAGAACGGGAACGGACTGTCCATCATGAGCAGCGCGTTGCCGTAGAAGTCGGAGAGGAGCCACAGCTTCCACCGCACGTCCACGCCCTGGACGTTGCTCGGGATCGTCCCCCAGTCCTCCTTCAGGTAGTCGGCGACGATGCCCGTGGTCATCCAGACCTTCCCGCGGGAGCGATTCGTGAAGTCGCGGGGGTCGGGGAGCGAGAAGTCCTTGTCCGCCTCGAGCTCCCGGCGGAAGGCCGAGAACTCGTCGCGGCCCCAGGGTCGGTACGGCAGGGCGCCGGAGCGCAGGTCCGAGACGAGCGCGTCGTGGCC
Organism: Planctomycetia bacterium; assembly: GCA_043736435.1. Taxonomy (GTDB): domain Bacteria; phylum Planctomycetota; class PLA2; order PLA2; family JAEUHO01; genus JAYTCP01. The sequence goes on from JAYTCP010000145.1 coordinate 4,575, forward strand.
CCGTTGCGTGGCCCAGGCGAGGACCTGGCGCGGGACCTCGTGCTCGACGGACTGGGTCTGGGCCAGCCAGCGGTCGGCGATCCCGTGCCAGCTCATGGCATCGAGGCTCTCGCGGAGGTCCGGCGAGGGGAACGTCAAGCGGTACTCGCGGCCGACCAGCACGGGGGTGGGCTCGTCGAGGTTCAGGGCGCCGAGGCCGCCCGTGCGCCGCTGGAGGTAGACGCCGCGCGCGCGGATGAAGTCGCCGTTCTCGAGCCGGGCCGGCGCGCCGAACACGTTCGACGCGACGCCGGGCCGGTCGCCCTCGACGTTGCTCGTCAGCCCGGGCTGGACCAGGATCACGCGCTTGAGGTCCGCGCCCTCGACGGCGAACGCCCACAGCTGGTCGTAGCCCGGGTTCGCGGCGCTCTCGAAGACCTCCTTGTCGATACTCCGTACCGTCCCGGTCACCTCGAACGTCTTCCCCGCGGCCTCGCGGGGGTCGGCGGCCAAGACCCCTCCCGGCGTCGTGACGACGTCGGGCTCGCGCCTCACCTTCCCGCCCGCCACCTCGCGGATGACGTGGTCGAGCGACGCGCGGTCGAAGGTCTCGGGGGCGGCGGGGGTCGCCTTCAGCTCGGCGAGGGGGCCGAGGTCGAGCGCGCGGGTGAGGGGCTCCGCCGGCGCCGGGGTCGCGGCCGTCGGCAGCTGGACGATGTCCTGGTTCTCGACGCAGCTCCTGCCGCTGAAGAGGAACCCACCCAGCGCGAGGAGGAGGGCGACGGTGGTGATGAGCCGCGCGCGTTCCTTGGGCCGGAATCCGGTCGGGCGCTGCTTGATGTCTTCGAACATGGGGATGATCCCGATCGCACCGGGTCGGAGCGGTCGCGAGGATACCAGGGTAACGGAGCCCGCTGCCCGCCGGATCGGTACGATCTGGGCCCCATGCTCCCGGACCGGATCCGCACCCTCGAAGACGTCCTACGCCTGCTCGCGACCACGACGAACTACGAGGAAAAGATGCCCCGGGCCGACCTCCCGCGGGCCTTCGACCTCTCGCGGATGCGGGCCCTGCTCGCGGCCCTCGGCGACCCGCAGCGCGGCCCCGCGACGGTCCACGTGACGGGCTCGAAGGGAAAGGGCAGCACCTGCCGCATGGTGGAAGCGATCCTCCGCACGGCGGGACGGGGGCCGGTCGGGCTCTACGTCAGCCCCCATCTCGAACGCCTGACCGAGCGCGTGTCGATCGACGGCGCGGCCGTCGAGGGGGAGGCGCTCGCGCGGGCGACCGAGGCGCTGCTCCCCCACCTGCGCGCGACGCTTTGCACGCCGGAGTTCCCGACGTTCTTCGAGATCCTGACGGCCGCGGCGCACGTGGCCTTCCGCGCGCGCGGCGTGCGCAGCCTCGTGCTGGAGGTGGGGCTCGGCGGGCGGCTCGACGCCACGACCGTGTGCGACCCCGCCGTGACGGCGATCACCTCCGTGGAGCTCGAGCACACCCAGGTGCTCGGCGCCACCCTCGAGCTCGTCGCGGGCGAGAAGGCCGGGATCCTCAAGCCCCTCGTCCCGTGCGTGACGGCGCTCCCGCTCGACGGCCCCGCGCTGCGGGTCGTCGAAGAGCGGGCGCGCGCGCTGTCGGCGCCGCTGGCACGGCTCGGACGCGAGGTGCTCGTCGACGAGGTGGACGCCGGCATCGGCCCGGCGCTCGCGCTGCGCGTGCGCGGCCCCGACGGCGCCCCGCCCCTGCGCGTGACGCTGCCCGTGGCGGGCGCGCATCAGGCGAGCAACGCGGCGGTGGCGGTCGCGATCGCGCGCACGCTCGGCATCGACGACGCGGCGATCCGCGAGGGTCTCGCCCACGTGACGCTGCCCGGGCGGATGGAGACCGTCCTCCGCGGGCCCCGGGTGATCGTGGACGGCGCGCACACGCCGGCCTCCGCGGAGGCGGCGCGACGCGCCGTGGAAGCCTGCTTCCCGCGACGGCGCGTGCGTCTCGTGGTCGGGGTCCTCGAGGAGAAGGACGTGCGCGGCATCCTCGCGCCCCTCCTCGGGCTCGCGTCGCTCGTGGTGGTGTCGGGGGTTGCGTCGCCGCGAGGGATGCCGACGTCCCGGCTGGAAGCCCTCGTCCGCGAGACGTTCCGCGGTCCGGTCTACGCCGAGGAGACGGCGGAGAAGGCCCTCGCCCGCGCGCTCGAGGGCTCGAGCGTGGACGACGTGGTCCTCGTCACGGGGAGCACGTACCTGGCGGGCGCGGCCCGCACGGCCGCCCGAGCGTACCCTGGCTTCCTCGGGGGCCCGCCGCCGCCCGCGTGAGCGAGCGGCCACGCCGCCCTCGCGCGCGCCCCGGCCCCCCTCGGGCCCTGTTCGGGCCCGAACGCCCCCACGCTCTCAGCTCTCCGACGCCTTGCGGATCTCCCACGCCTTCACGTCGGGCAGGGTCTCGAGCATGCGCTGGTAGGACTCGAGGCGCCACGCGGCCACGGTGCCCGCCTCGACGGCGGCGGCCGCGGCGCAGCCCGGCTCGCCGCGGTGGAGGCAGTTGCCGAACTTGCAGCCGTCCGCCACCGCGACGAGCTCGCGGAACAGCCGCCCCACCTCGGTGCGGGGCACGTTGAAGAGGCCGAACTCGCGGATGCCCGGCGTGTCCACGACGGCGCCGCCGCCCACGAGCCCGACGAGGACCGCCGCGGTCGTCGTGTGGCGCCCGCGGTGGCTGACCGCGTTCACGAGCCCCACCTTCAGGGCGAGCCCTGGCTCGATCAGGTTGAGCAACGACGACTTGCCGACGCCGCTGTGCCCGGTGATCACCGAGACCCGCCCGACGAGCACGGCGCGCAGCGCCTCGATCCCCTCGCCGCGGGCGGCGCTCGTCACCACCACGCGGTAGCCGAGCGCGCGGTAGACCGCGAGCTGGGGCGGCTCCTCCTCGACGAGAT
>JAYTCP010000146.1:0-3996 GCA_043736435.1 Planctomycetia bacterium
TCGGAGCCCATGCCCGTGGGCAGGGTGTGGCAGGTGACGCACTGGGCGCCCGGGAGCCCACCGTCGAGGCTGGCCGTGCGATAGAGCACCAGCCCGCGCCGGGCGTTGCCCGCGGGCAGCGGCTGCCCGGCGGCGCCGAAGCGTCCGGTGGTGAAGTGGCCCGGCAGGGGCAGGCTCGTTGGCAGCGAGTTGTCGGGGCCTCGGAAGGGGTTGGGAGGGATGGCGATCGTGGCGAGGAACCCCTTGAACGCCGCCATCTCGGCGGACGACGGCGGGCCGTCGCCACCCTGGAGCGACGCGAAGGCACCCGCGAACTCCTCGAGGCCGTCCCGGTCGCCGCGCCAGTGGAAGGGCTCGTGGCCCACGATGTCCTGGAGCGTCTGCGTGGTCATCGGCCCCTTCATGGGGTGGAAGTCCTCGCAGGGGCGCACGAGCGCGCTGAAGCAGTTCTGGTTGAACGTCTTCACGGCGCCCGAGGGGTCGCCGAGGTCCCAGCCGAGGCGATCGATGCGCGCGTCCACGTGACACGAGCCGCAGGCGACGTGCCCGAGTCCGCTGTGGGCATGGGTGTCGTAGAGCGTCGCCCGGCCGTCGCGGATCGCCGGCGGCGTGGGGTCGAAGAAGGGCACGCGCGCCACCTCTGTCCGCGAGGCGGTGTCCACCACCGAGACCGTGCCCTCGAAGCGGTTCCACGCATAGAGCCGCCCGCGCGGCCTGTCGAGCACGAGCCCCGCGGGCCCTCGGCCCAGGGCGACCGGCATGGCCGAGCCCGTGCGCGCGCCCGCCAGGTCGAGGACCACGAGGTTGTCCGAGCCCATGCCCGCGACGTAGACGCGGCCCGCGACCCCGTCCACCACGACGGCGCGGGGGTCCCCGAGCGACTGGGCGCGGACCGTCGGGTTCACGCTCGCGGCGGCGTAGGTCAGGTGCGGATTCAGGTCGACGATCGTGGGGGCGGCGGGGGGCGAGAGGTTCACGCGCGCCAGCAGCACCCGCAGGAAGCGACCGGAGATCGCGGGCTCGAAGCGCTTCTCGTTCGTCGCGTCGGTGCCCACGACGTAGACGTTGCCGCTGGCGGCGTCCACGGCGAGGCCCATGCACAGGTTCATGAGCCTCGCGACGTAGGAGACGCCGAGGGTGGCCGTGTCGATCACGGCCACGTCGCGATCGGGCAGGTCCCAGCCGACGGGGCGCCCCGAGGCCGCCGCGCTCGCCCCGCTGACGAACGGGGTCCAGTTCGCGCCCGTGTCGTCGCGCCACGCGCCGGCGGCGTCCTTGCGGACGATGAGGCTCACGGTCGGGGGCTTGGGCAGCAGGGGCGCGAGGGGCGGGTCGAAGAACGGCGACGCGTTCGGCGCCGGGTTGACCCCTCCGTGCGGCGTCGCGGGTGAGCTCACGACGTTGGGCGGGAAGAATCCCGCCACCGTGCCGGGAGCGATGCCGCCGCCGAGCACCGTGGTGCCGTTGCCCGACTCGAAGACGGCCGCGTACACCCGGAGCCCGTCGGGGCTCACGGCCAGGGCGCGGGGGTCCTCGGCGTCGATCGCCACGGTCAGAGGCGCCGCGGCCAGGTTGGCGGGGTCGAACACCTGGACCGTGCTCGCCTGCGAGCACGACACGAACGCGCGCAGCGGCACACCGGCGAAGACGACGTCGCAGGGCTCGTCCTCCGTGGCCAGCGTCGCGCGCACGCGCCGCGTGGCGAGGTGAACGACGCTCACGCTGTCCGAGACGTGGTTGACGACCCACGCCTCGCCGTTGCCGAGGAAGCGCACCGAGACGGGATCGATGCCGGTGAACACGGAGTCGACCCACGCGGGAGTGCCGCTCGCGAGCGAGAAGATCTCGAGGCGCGCGTCGGCGAGGTTGGTGACCAGCAGCGTCGTGCCGTCGGGGCTCAGGGCCATCGGCGAGACGGGCGGCGTCTCGTAGTTGACGAACGCGAGCGGCGTGGCCGGCCCGGGCGGCGGACCCGAGGGGGAGGCGCTCCCGCCCCCACCGCAGGAGACGGCGCCGAGCACGGGCGCCAGGCAGCCCAGGGCGAGGAGGAGAGCTCGGGTCCGACTGCGCACGCGCTCGATGGGCATCCGCGGCTCCTGCGGGAACCGCGAGAGTATGGCACGGACGCCGCGTAGCCGGTGCCCCGCCGACGGGTCGGGCTACTTGATCCGGACGGGGATCTCGGCCACGTCGTCCGTCGGGTCGTTCCCCTGGACGATCTCCGCCGCGTCGATCACGATCCGCAGGACGTACCGGCCCGGCCGGACGTCGGTCACGTCGAGCCACTGACAGTCGAGATACGCGGGGTAGTCGTCCTGCCAGCCCACGGTGATGCCCTGGTGGTCGCACGTGAACTTCCCGGGACGGTCCCCGTCGAACCGGGCGGAGTCGAGGAGACAGAATGCCTGCTTGCGACCCGTGACCACCTGGGTGCCGCTCGCGTCGAGCAGCTGGTAGGTGGTGAAGCCGCGCAGGTGGTGGTGCCCGTGGCAGGAGCCCCACTCGTACCACTCGTTGCTCACGAAGTCGTCCGGCACGGGCCCCGTGATCGACTCGAGGTCGAAGTCGTCGGGCCCGTGATTCTTGACGACGGTGTCGAAGCGCAGGAGCTTGCGGCGCCCGGCCACGGCGCAGCCCTCCGTGACCGCGCAGTCTCCCCGCCGGAAGCGCACGCGCTCGAAGCGCATCGACGCGCGGAGCTGCTCCACGTCGAGGGAGAGATTGCTCGCCCCGGACGGAAGCGCGGACGCGTCCGTCCCGCACGACAGCGCGATCAACCCGGCGAGCACCAGGTACCGTGCGGGACCGGCGAGGCGCAAGGCGAGGACGACGAGTGCGCGCATGGGAACGACCTCCGTACGGGGGCGGGAAGGGGCACCTCGCGCCGCTCGGGCGCGCACGACGCCCCGGACGCTCCGTGACCCTCGGACGAGGCGGGACTCTAGCCTCCCGCGGGCGCGGACCGCAAGGACTCGGTCACGGGCGCTCTTGGACGCGCCGGAACGGGACGCCGCCCCCCGGCGCCCCCCCACTCCTCCCTCCCTTCCTCCCTTCCTCCCTCCCGGCCTCAGCGCTTCCGCCAGGCCTCGAGCACCTCGGCCTCGCGCGCGGCGGTGATGCCCGGCGCCCGCTGCCCCCACGCCGGCTCGCGCTTCGTGGCCCGTACCCACGCGACCGTGTCCGAGAGCGTCTGCGCGACGGGACGGAACGTGAGGCCCTTCGCGATGGCGCGCGCGTTGCTCACGTGCGCGTTGGCCTCCGGCGGCATCCAGAGCGGCAGGTGCTGCCACGGCGCCACCTTCTTCTCGGCGAGGAACGCCGCGGACGCCCACGTGAACGTCACGTCGTGCCGGAGCGCGCACTTCGCGCCGTGGAGCAGCTCGGCGAACGAGACGCGGCCCTCGAACCCGACGGCATTCAGCGTCCCCGCGGTCCTCCCCTCCGCGAGGCGCACGAGGAACGCGCCCAGGTCGCGCACGTCGATGCACTGGACCTCGTCGTTCCCGTCGCCGGGAGCGAGGACCTCCCCGCCGCGCGCCACGCGCACGGGCCAGTAGGTGAGCCGATCCGTCGGATCGCCGGGCCCGACGATCAGGCCGGGGCGCACGTTCGCCACGCGGCCGGGCCATCCCTCCTCCGCCGCCTTCTCGCACAGCGCCTTCAGCGGGCCGTACGACGCGTCGGTCACCTTCTCCACCGTCGGGTCCGTGAGGGTCCCGACCGGTGTGCTCTCGTCGATGGGCTCGCGGGACGATCCGTACGTGGGGTACACGCTGATCGTGGACACGAGGGTGTAGTGGCCGACGCCCTCCCCGAGCGCCTCGCGCACGCGGCGCACGTGGGCGGGGACGTACGCCGACGTGTCGAACACGGCATCGAACGCGCGGCCCCTGAGCGCGGACACGTCGCCGTTCCGGTCGCCCCGCAGCTTCTCGAGCCCGGGGAACAGGCCCGGCTGCGTCTTCCCGCGGTTGAAGAGGGTGACCGTGTGGCCCC
>JAYTCP010000147.1:0-10198 GCA_043736435.1 Planctomycetia bacterium
GTTCGCGGGGCGCGGCGCAGGCCGCGCGGGCATGCACGGCGCGGGCTTCGAGGCGACGCTATCCCTCTGGGCGCGCGGCGCGCTGCGTCCGTGGCTCGACGCGACGCTCTCGCCCGAGCGCGTCGCGTCAACGCGCGCGCTCGAGCCTGCCGCCGTCACGCAGGCCCTCGCCCGCTTCCACGCCGGGACCAGCGGATGGACCGCCACGCGGATCCTCACGCTCGCCTTCCTCGTCGCGTGGATCGAACGGGAGCGGCTCGTGCTTTCGACCGAGGCGGCCGTTCCGTGACGCGCCTGCGTCGGCTCGTCGAGGCGCTCCGCCACGCGGGCGCATCCCGGGTGGGCCATCGCCTCGTGCGGAGGTTGCAGGGCGAGGGACGGCCCGCGGTCCCGCCGTACGCGCGCGCCCGCCGCGTCCTCGCGCAGGTCGAGGCGCGCGACGAGGGACGCCTCGACGCCGACGCCACGCTCCTCGACGACCTCGCGGTGCTGGCGCGACGACCTCCGTGGGGGGAGCGCGGGCTCGCCCTCGCGTGCACGGGCGCGGCGCTCCACGCGGGCGGAGCGGCGTTCCCCGGCGCGACGGCGCGCGCGTGGCGCGCGCGCGGGGCCGCGATTCTGTCGACGTGCGCCGCGACGCAGGTCCTGCCCGACGGGCTCCACGTCGAGCGCAGCCCCGTCCGGCACGCCCAGCTCCTCGAGCTGCTCCTGGCCGTGCTCTCCCGTGCGCGGCGCGACACGGCACCGCCGCCGAGGGGCGTGCGGCGGGCCGCGGCGGCCCTCGCGGCGTCGCTGCCCGCCCTGCTCCTGCCCGACGGCGAGCCGTTGCGGGGCCGCGACGGGGCGCCCGGGGAAGCGCTGCCGGTCGAGCGGCTGCTCACGTGGGCCGCGCTCCACGGTGTCGCGGGCACGGCGGCGCACGAGGCGGCGACGAACCTGCGCACGAGCCTCTTCCCATCCGGTGGAATCGCCATCCTGCGTGCGCGCGACGGGCGCAGCGCGGCCACCCTGTGGGCCGCGCCCCCGAGCCCCCCTGAACGTCCCCTCGACCGGTTCGCCGACGCCCTCTCGATGGAGGTGGTCCTCGGCGGGCTCCGCGTGATCGCCGCCGCGGGGTCCATCGCGGCCGACGACGCCGCGGGGCGCGAGCGCGAGCGCCGCCCCGGCGCGTTCGCGGGCCCTCTCGTGGACGGCATCGCGAACTCGGAGCCGGGCGCCGCCCGCGGCTGGGCCCGCCGCCTCGAGACGGGAGCCGAGGACGATGGGGCGTGCGCGCAGGCGTACGCCGGCGGCTTCGTAGGCTCCGCGCGCGGCGTCGTGCTGCGACGCGTGGTGCGGCTCGCGGGCGGGCCCTGCGTGGTGGTGATCGACGAGGCGACGGGCGACGGCGAGCACGACCTGGCGTACGCCTGGCCGCTCGCGCCCGGGCTGGCGGCGCGGATCGTCGGCGACGGAGCCGTGATCGAGGGCCTTGGGCGCACGTTCGCGTTCGCCGCGCCGGGGCTCGCGCTCTCCGTCGAGGACGGCCTCTACGCCCGCGGGCCGGGCCTCGGCGTGCGACGCGAGGTGCTCTGGACGCGGACGCGACGCAGGGTGCCCGCGCGGGTCGTGCACGCGATCGCCCCGGGGGACGGGCCCCTGCGCGTGACCGCGACGCCGATCCCGGGCGGAGAGCTCCGCGTCGAGGTGGAGGGCGCGTTCGGCCGCGCCGCTGCGTGCGTGCCCGTGGGGCGTCGCCCGTGAGCACGGACCCGCTCGAGACGATCCTCCCGCGCGCATTCGGCCTGGGCCTCGTCGCCACGGCCCTGGTCCTCGCGGCGGCCCGTCGCGTCGGCGCGCTCGACCTGCCGGATCCGTCGCGACGCACCCACACGGTCCCGACGCCGCGGGTCGGCGGCGTGGCCCTGTTCGTCGCGGTGCTGCCCGAGCTCCTCCACACGCGGGCCTACTCCGTCGTGGCGACGGCCGGGCTGTTCTTCCTCGTGGGCCTCCTCGACGACCTGTGGGGGTGGAGACGGGGACGCGGTCTCCCGGCACCCGTGAAGCTCGCGCTGCAGGTGGGGGCCGCCGCCTTCCCCGTCTTCTCGCACTTCCATCTCCGCTTCGCCGGAGCGCCCCTGGGCCCTTGGCCCGCGCTCGACCTCGGCGTCGCGGCCGCGCCCATGACCGTGCTCTGGATCCTGGCCGTCGTCACCGTCGTCAACTTCATGGACGGCATCGACGGCATCACCGCCGCCACGTGCGCGGTGCTGCTCGGGGCGGCGGCCGGCGCGGGCTCGCCCCACACCGCGGGACTCTTCGCCTCCGCCGGGGCCGCCCTCGTCGGGTTCGCCGCATGGAACGCGCCCCGCGCGCGCATCTTCCTCGGGGATGGGGGCAGCCACTTCCTCGGCGCCCTCCTCGCGTGCAGCGTGTGCACGAGCGAGGACATCCTCCCGGACTACCGACCGCTCGCCGCCATGCCGTGGCCTCTGCTCGGCGCGGCTCTCCTTCCCTCGATCGCGGACGTCGCCGGCGCGCTCGTCCACAAGGCGCGCTACGGCATCCCGCTCGCGCAGGCGCACGCGGACCATCTCTACCAGCGGCTCACGAAGGCGGGGACACCCACGGCGCTCGTGGCGCTGCGCTACGGCGTCCTCGTCCTGCTCGCGCTCGTCGTCGTCGGACCGTTCGCTGCGTACGCGGGCATCCCGGCCGCCTGCGCGGTCGGTGCCGCCCTCCTCGCGGGGCACGGGCTCCAAGGCCGACGCAAGGTGCGCGGCGTGCCGCGGCTCGCCCGCACGACGGCCACGCCCCCGCCGCCCCCCGCATGATCCCCCTGGGTCCCCGCTTCGCGGCCCTGCGCCCCGCGCAGTGGGTCAAGAACGTGCCGGTCGCGGCGCCGCTGCTCTTCGGGCATCGCCTCGGCGACCCCGCGGCCCGGCTCGACACCCTCGGCACGCTCCTCGCCTTCTGCGCGGTCGCGAGCGCGGGCTACCTCGTGAACGACGTGCGCGACGCCTCCGCCGACCGCGCCCATCCGCGGCGCGCGAGCCGTCCCGTCGCCCGCGGCGACGTCCCGCCGGGCGAGGCCCTCGTTGGGGCCGCACTCCTCGCGGGCGTCGCGCTCGCCGCCGCCGCGTGGCTCCTGCCCGCGGGCGTCGCCGGCGTGCTCGCGGGCTACCTCGCGCTCTCGTTCGCCTACTCCCTCGGGCTCAAGCGCATCGCGCCTCTCGCGGTCCTCGTCGTCGCCACGGGCTTCGTCGCGCGCGTGCTCGCCGGCGCCTTTGCCGCCCGCGTCACGCCCTCCCCCTGGCTCCTCGCGCTCGTCGGCGTCCTGGCGTTCGCCCTCGTCGTGAGCAAGCGCGAGGCCGAGGCCCGGCGTGCCGAAGCCGAAGGGGGCGCCGTCGACGCAGGGTGCGTCGGGGGCCCGACGCCGCACGCCCTGGCGCGCGCGACCGACGCGCTGCTCCTCGCATCGTGGCTCGGCTACGTGGCCTACGGCCTCGATCCCGCGACCGTGGCTCTCCACGGGACCCGCCTCCTGCCGCTCACCGCCCTGCCCGTCGCCGCGGCGCTCCTGCGCTTCCGCGGGCGCCTGCGGGCCGATCGCACCGGCCTCGGCCCGGCCGAGTTGACGGCCACGGACCCGGTCCTCCTGCTCCTCGGCGCGCTCTGGGCCGTGTCCTGCGCCGTCGTCGTCGGCGCGGGGGCGGGGTAGCGCGCCGTCGGGTCGAGGGAGGTTCGGTCCCCACCTCCGCCCGTGATGAAATGGCCCCTTCCTCCCGGGACCTCCCGCCGCCCATGCTCCCGAACTTCGGATGGATCCTCGATGGACGCCTCGCCGGCATGGCGCGGCCCCGTGCGGGCAGTGCCGAGGAGCTCCTGGCGCACGGCCTGCGCGCCGTCGTCACGCTCACCGAGGAGCCGCCGCCGGCCGAGCTCGAGCGTGCGGGCCTCGCGATCCACCACGAGCCCATCCCCGACTTCGCCGCACCGAGCCTCGAGGCGTTGCGCCGCACCGTCGCGTTCCTCGCGGCGGAGCTCGGCGCGGGTCGGGCGGCGGTCGTCCACTGCCACGCGGGCATCGGACGCACGGGCACCGTGCTCGCGGCCTACCTCGTCTCCACGGGGATCCCCGCGGACGAGGCCATCGGCCGCATCCGTTCGCTGCGGCCGGGCAGCCTCGAGACGGACGCGCAGGAGGACGTGGTGATCGCGTTCGCCCGGGCGCTCGCGCCGGGCCGGGAGGGGCGTCCGTGAACGGGATCCGCGTGGCACTTTCGGGGGCGGCGGGGCGCATGGGTCGCGTCGTCGGGCCGGGGCTCGAGGGCACGCCGGGCATCGAGGTCGTGGCGCGGATCGAGAAGGACGACGACCTCGTCGCGGTGGCGCGCGCGGCGAAGGCCGAGGTGGTGGTCGACTTCACGACGCCGGAGGCCGCGGCGGGGAACGCGCGGAGGATCCTCGAGGCCGGGTGCTGCGGCGTGATCGGCACCACGGGCTTCACCGAGGCGGATCTCGTGGACCTCGACGCGCGCGCGCGTGCCGCGGGCCTGGGCCTGCTGGTGGCGCCCAACTTCGCGCTGGGCTCGCTCCTGCTCCAGCGGTTCGCCGCGGAGGCGGCCCGCCTGCTCACGCGCTGCGAGATCGTCGAGTACCACCACGAAGGGAAGGCCGACGCCCCCTCGGGCACGGCGCTGCGCACGGCGGAGGCCATCGCGGCCGCGGGCTCGGGCGGCGGCCCTCCCGGCGGCAGACCCGGCGCGCGCGGCACGGAGCACCACGGCGTGCGCATCCACGCGGTGCGGCTGCCGGGGTTCGTCGCGCACCAGGAGGTGATCTTCGGCGGCCTCGGCGAGGTCCTGACGCTCCGGCACGACGCGATCTCGCGCGAGTGCTACCTGCCCGGCGTCGTGCTCGGGGTGCGCGCGATCCGCGGGAAGGTGGGCCTCCTGCGCGGCCTCGAGACGCTGCTCCCCCGATGAGGGACGGCGCGCCCTTCCCCGCGGCCCTGCATCTGGTCTACGTGTGCGACGTGGCCGGGGCCGCGGACGGCGACCGGCTCGACGCGCTCCTCTCCGCGGGCGTCACGTGCGTGTGGCTGCGCGCGCTCGACGCGTCGGGGCGCGCGCTCTACGAGGCGGCGGGGGGCCTGCTCCTGCGCTGCCGACGCCTCGGCGCGGCGCTCCTCGTCGGGGATCGCGTGGACGTGGCGCTCGCCGTGGGGGCGGACGGGGTCCAGCTGGGCGCGCGGGCCATCCCGCCCCGCACGGTCCGCGGCTGGTACCCGGGCTGGATGGGGGTCTCGTGCCACACGGCGGAGGAGGTGCGCGCGGCCGAGGAGGCGGGCGCGAACCACGTGGTGCTCTCGCCCGTCTTCGGGGTCCCGCTCAAGGGCGCGCCCCTCGGACCGGCGGGGCTCGCGGCGCTCTCCCGCGGCGTGCGCACGGCCGTGGTCGCCCTGGGGGGGATCGGTCCCGAGTCGGTCGCGAGCGTCCGCGCGGTGGGCGTGGCGGGCGTGGCCGCGATCCGCGCGCTGCGCGACGCTCCGGACCCCGCGGCGGCGGCCGCCGCCCTCGCCGCAGCCGTGACGGCGCCGTGAAGCGATCCGGGAAGCCTGTCCCCCCGTGACCCGCGTCCGCCCCGATCCCGACGGCGTCCGTCGCCGAGCCTCCTCCCTCCGACCGGCCCCGCGGGCCGGAGCGCCGGGACTCGACGCCACCGGTCGATGCGCGCCCTGCTTCACCGTCGCGGTCCTCGTCGTCGTCCTCTTCGGGTGCCTCCCCGCCTGTCGCACCCGGGGCGCGGCGGGCCCCGGCGCCTCGGGACCGGACGGGGACGCGGCGACGGGGCTGCCGGCGCTGGCGCTCGAAGGGGGCGCGGAGGCCGGACTCGGCGCGGACGCGCCGATCTCCGACGTGCCCCGCGCCGAGGCCGACCCGGTGGCCTACGCCGGGGACGATCGCTTCCTCGCGCTCGCCGCGACCTGGCCCGAGAAGGTGCGCGCCGCGACCGAGCGGCTCGAGCTCACGACGGGCCTCGCGTTCCGGGACCGCGCGGCGCCTCGGGTCGTGCTGACGCCGCTCCGGGACGAGCGCGTGCCGTTTCGGCTCTCCACCGAGATCGTCGAGGGACGACGGCGACCGGTCCTCCGCGTCGGGGCCGAATCCCTCGTGGCGGGGACGGACCGGCCCGAGCGCGTGCTGCTCCACGCGCTGGCCGTGGCGGCGCTCGAGGGGCCGGCGCGCGCCACCCCGATGGCCGCCTGGTTCCCCGTGTTCGCCGGCACGCTGGCGGCGGGGGACCTGGCGGACCGGCTCGAGGCGCTCGCGCGCGCGGCCGTGCGCGGCGCGACGCCTCCCTCGGTGGACGCGCGGGACCCGGCCCGCGCCGACGCCACGGGTCTCGCGGTCGTCGTGCTCCTCGCGGGGGCGAGCACGCCCGAGGACGTGAGGCGTCTCGTGCTGCTCGTGGCGGACGGCGACGACCCGGGCGCGCTGCTGCCCCGATGGATCGAGGACCGCGAGGGCGAGTGGGTGGGGCGCGCGCGACAGGCTCTCCTCGACGCGACGGCGAACGTCCCGGTGGACCTCGACGTGGCCCTGCGGGGCGTGCGACGGGCGCACGACGAGCTGGGCCCCGTCGGCCTCGAGGAGGCCCTCGCCGCGGCGGCGAAGGGCTCGACGCTTCCCGTCTGGTTCGGAGCCGAGGCCGACGCGCTCCGTCTCGAGGGCGCCATCCGCACGGGCGACGTCGCGGCGTCCCGTGAGGTGCTCGAGCGCTCACCGCCAGGGGCCGAGGTCCTCGGACGGCTCGCCGACCCCGGCGCCTACCTCCTGCTCGCCGCGCGCGCGGAGGCCCTCGTCGGCGGCGACGCGACGCTCGCGTGGCGGCTCCTGCGCCGCTACGCGCTCGACTTCCCGGCCCATCCCGGCCGCGCGGAGGCGGAAGCCCTCCTGCCCGGGCTGCTCCCGCGCCTGCCCCCGGAGCTCGAGACGGAGGCGCTGCGACGGGTGATCGCCGACCAGGGCACCGCCGCGGTGGACGTGCGCAGCGCGGAGCGTCGCGTGAAGGCGCTGCTCCTCGACCATCGCCCCGGCGCCGCCCGACGCTTCCTCGAGGCGCTCGGCGAGCGCGGGGAGGACGACGACCTCGAGCCCGTGCGCGCCGCGCTGCTCGGGGCGGAGAGCGAGCCGGACGAGGAGGCGCGTCGCGTGAACGCGGTGCGCGTCGAGCGCTGGCTCGCGGGGCCGACGAGCGGCGCGGAGAGCGACGTGATCGACGGCGGCGCCGTGGCGGCGGAGGCGCTGGCGGAGCGGCTGCCCCGCCTCCATGCCACCCGTCGCGGGGCGGCCGTGCGCGCCCTCGTGGTCGCGGGGGGGCTCGGGCGGGCCGTCAGCCTGCTCGTGCCGGGCTGGGCGGCTCGCACCGACCTGATGCGCGCCGACCTCGAGGTGCTCGCCGGCGAGTCCGGGTACCGCGACCTCGAGCGCGCGGTCTCCGCGCTCGTGCCCGGGATCGCCACCGATCCGGCGACCCGCGAAGCGTGGGAAGGGGTGGCCCTCGGGCTCTCCGCGGAGCAGCTGGCCGCCGACGACTCGTTGCCCGCGCGGCTGCGCAGCCCCGAGTTCGCCGTACGCAAGGGCGCGTTCGAGCAGGTGGTGGGCCACGGCGAGGGCACGGCCCCGGTGGCGCTTCTCCTGCGTCTGTCGAAGGACCCCGCGATCCTCCTGCGCCGGCTCGCCGTGCGGTCCGCGGGCCGCTCGAAGGAGGGCGGCATCGCCCGGGCGGGACTCTCCGATCCGTCTTGGATCGTGCGCCAGGCCGCGTGCGCGGCGGTCGCACAGGCGGAGCACCTGCCCGCGCTCCCCGATCTCCTGTCGCTCGTCCAGACGCCCGATCCCGACGCCCGGGTACGCGCGGCCGCCGCGGCCGCCCTGTTCCCGTTCGCCGAGCGCCGCCAGGTCCGGATCCGCCCCCTCGTCGCGCTCCTGCGCGACCCGGACGCGTCGCTCGCCGACGCGGTGGCCTCCGCGATCACGCGCTTCCCCGCCGACGCCACGGGGCGGGCGCTCGCAAGCGAGCTGGCCGAGGAGTCGCTCTACGAGGATTCGCGGCAGGACAAGACGGCCCTCTTCCGCCTCTTCGTGGCCTACCGTCGCGTGACGGGCCGGGATCCCGGCTACGATCCGAGCCTGCCGCCGGAACGCGTGCGCGGGATCGTCCTGTCGCTCCCCGAGATCCGGAGCGCGCAGGGCGCCCCCCCGAAGGTGAACGGAGAGGAGACCGTGCGTTGACACGCGAGCCCTCCCGCGACGAGGACGCCTGGATCGGCGCCGTGGCCCGGCGATTCGGTCCGACGGCCCGCGTGCGCGTGGGCATCGGCCACGACGCCGCCGTCGTGCGCTTCGACGGGCGCGACGTCGTGCTCAAGACGGACACGGTGATCGACGGCGTGGACTTCCGTCTCGCCTCCTGCGGCCCCGCGGCCGCGGCGCGCAAGGCGATGGCGGTCACGGTGTCCGACCTCGCGGCCATGGCCGCGACCCCCCGCGCGTGCGTCGTCTCCGCCGTGCTCCCCCGCGGGGCGGACTTCGCGCTCTTCGACGGCCTGGCGCGCGGGCTCGCGCGTGCGGCGCGGGCGATGCGGTGCACCGTGGTGGGCGGCGACACGAGCGTGGCCGACGGCCCCCTCGTCCTGACGGTCTCGGCGATCGGCGAGCCGGGCCCGTGGGGGATCCTCACGCGCGCCGGCGCGCGCCCCGGGGACGTGCTCTCCGTGACGGGGCGGCTCGGAGGCTCGCTGCTCGGCCGCCACCTGACGTTTCGCCCACGGGTGCGCGAGGCGCAGGTCCTCGCCCGCCTGGGCGTGCCCGCCGCCATGATGGACCTGTCCGACGGCCTCTCCACCGACCTGCGCCGGCTCTGCCGGGCGTCGGGCTGCGGCGCGGAGGTGGAGGCCGCGGCGGTGCCGGTCCACCGCGACGCGGTCCGCATGGGCGGCCCCCGCACGCCCCTCGAGCACGCGCTCCACGACGGCGAGGACTTCGAGCTCCTCCTCGCCCATCGTCCGCTCCCGGCGCGCACACGGGCGGCGCTGCGCCGCGCCCGGGTCGCCCTGCTCCCGATCGGCAGGATCGTCAGCGCCTCCGCCGGGATCACGATCGTCTCGGCGGGGGTCGCGACGCCCCTGCGCCCGGGCGGGTACGACCACCTGGCCCGAGCGGGGCGCAAGACGGGGCCGCGCACGCCCCGTCGCTCCTAGAATCCCCGCATGGCCGACGCGACGTTCGTCCGCGACACCGACTCTCCCGACGCCACGCGCCGGCTCGCGCACGCCCTCGGCCGGTCCCTCGAGCCGGTGCCGCGCGCCGGGATCACGGTGGTGCTCCTCGGCGACCTCGGCGCGGGGAAGACCGTCTTCGTGGGGGGGCTCTGCCGCGGGCTCGGCGTGCCGGAGACCACGGCCGTCGTCAGCCCCACGTTCACCGTGGCCCGCGCCTACCGCGGACGCGTGCCGATCCACCACATCGACGCGTACCACCTGCGCGGGCGCGCCGAGCTCGAGGCCGCGGGCTTCGAAGAGATGGGAGGGAACGGACGCGTGACGTGCGTCGAATGGGGGGACCGGATCGAGGACGCCCTGCCCCCCGATCGTCTGGAGGTCTCCATCGCGACCCTTCTGCCCGTGGACCCCGCGCCGTCCGCTCCCCCGGACGGGACGGGGGAGCACCCCGATCCGTGCCGCCGGATCACGATCCGTGCGCTCGGCAAGGCCTCGGCACGGATCCTCGATCGATTCGAGACCGCGGTGGCAGCGGACGCCCCGATTCCGGATCCGCGCGGGGGACCGTGAGACCCTTCGACGACGTTCTGGGGGCGGCGGGGGCCGGGGGTCGGGCCGGCACGCCGCCTCGCGGGGCATGGACGCGCGCATCGCGGCCCCGCGCCCGGGGCGCCGCCCGGCTCGGAGCCGCGCTGCTCGCGCTGACGCTCCTCGGGCGTGTCCCGGTCGAGGGCGGCCCGTCGTCGATCGTGGTGCGGGACGAGGCGGGGGCGCCTCTCCCCGCAGCGGAGCTCGTCCTCGGCATGACCCTGGCGGACGGACGCCCCGTCGCGGACGACCGCGCGACGGTGCTCCTCGGGGCCGACCAACGCGGGCTGCTCTCGCCCGTGCCCGTCCTCTCCCGCCCCGATCGCGTGCTCCTCGTGCGCG
>JAYTCP010000148.1:0-1878 GCA_043736435.1 Planctomycetia bacterium
TTGGTGCAGCCCCACGTGAAGGACCGGCTGCTCGGCGCGCCCGCCGGCTTCGTGTTCCCGGCCCTCGCCGTCGCGGGGCTCGTCGTCGTCCACCTGCGCCTGCGCGCGCGCGACGACCTGGGCGCCCTCTTCGGCTCGGCCGCCTATCTCGGCGGCATGCTCACGAGCGCGGCCTACGGCTGCTATCCCTATCTCCTGCCGAGCACGGGCGACGTGGGCCGCGGGATGACCGTGCACGACTCGGCGGCCGCCGACGCAACCCTGTCGCTCTCCCTGTGGTGGTGGATCCCCGCCCTCGCGATCACCGTCGCGTACCAGATCTGGGTCTACCGCCACTTCGCCGGCAAGGTGCGACCCGGCGAGGGCCACTACGGATAGCCGCGACGGCCCGCCGTCAGCGCCGCAGCGCCTCCGCCAGGATGTCCACCATCCTCGCGTTCGTGGCCGCGTCCTTCACGGCGAGGCGCACCGCGCGAGGCGAGAGCCCCGAGCCGATGCCCGACGCGTCGCGCAGGAAGAGCCCCGCCGGGCGCACCCGCTCGGAGAGCTCGGCCGCGGTGGGGGCCGCATCGGGCATCCGGCACAGGAGGAAGTTCGTCGTGCTCGGGACCACCTCGAAGCCGAGGCGCGTCCGCAGGGCCCGCGCGAGGTCCTCGCGCAGCATCGCCGTCTCGTGCCAGCGCGCCTCGTACCACGCGGGATCCCCGAGGGCCTTCACCGCGGCCACCTGGGCCGGGAGGCTCACGGCCCACGGCGGCGTCAGCGCCCGAAGGCCCGCCACGGTCGCGGCCGCCGTGCAGAGGTAGGCCGCGCGCAGCCCGCTGAGCGCGTACGCCTTCGACATCGACTTGCACACCACCACGTTGCCCCGCGACGTCGCGAACCGCTCGAGGGACTCGGCGCTGCCCGCGTAGTCGACGTAGGTCTCGTCGATCCACACCCGCGTGCGCTCGGGGATCTCGAGCAGGAGGCGCTCCATGGCGCGCCGGGGCACGTGCCGGCCCGTGGGGCTGTTCGGGTTCACGAGCACGAGCAGGTCGTAGGGCGCCGCGGCGACGGCCGCGACCAGCGCCTCCGGCTCCAGCTCGAAGCCGGCCTCCTCGCGCACGCGGAAGCGGTCGACGCGGCAGCGCACCACGTGGCGCAGGACGTGCTCGTACTCGCCGTAGGTCGGGTCGAGCACCAGGGCACGGGACGCGGGGGTGAGCCACTCCCGCAGGCACAGGAAGATGAGGTCGGACGACCCCGCGGCCGTGAGCAGGCTCTCCTGCGGGACGCCCCGCACGGCCGCGATCGTGCGCACGAGGCCCTCGGCGTGGGTGGGAGGCGAGGTGCGGACGAGCCAGTCGAGGTGCTCGCGCAGCGCCGCGAGCGCCCGCGGCGAGGGCGGGAACCACGCGTCGAGGACGTCCGCGTTGATCACCGACTCGTGCCGTCCGAGGTCGTCGAACGCGTCGCCGACGGCCTCGAAGAACCCGCCCCCGTGCACGCAGGGCGCGAGAGTGGGCTCGGGCGAGGACGTGGGGGGGATTCGGGGGGCGTCGGGGGCCATGGGGGGGCGTCAGCGGCCATGCCGGGGCATCAACGTTGCGCGACCTTCGGGGCCTCGCCCTGCCGGATGCGCAGGACGCGGTCGACCTCGAGGCCCGTGAAGCGCTGGACGCTCTTGGCCGCGTCGGGCCAGCGCACCACGATCTCGTCCACGCGCGTGGCGTCGCCCAGCCCGATCGTCAGCGCGCGCTCGTCGGCGTGGCCGCCGCAGCCGCGGCTGCCGAACACCACGCGCGTCGCCGCGAGCCGCCCCGCGCGCACCGTCACGCGGGCGCCGATCGCGTCGCGGTTGGCCCCGCCGGGGCCTTTGCCCTCGAGCAGGACCCG
>JAYTCP010000149.1:0-2454 GCA_043736435.1 Planctomycetia bacterium
AAGGCGGTCGGCCGCCGGCACGCGATCGCGGTCCTCCCGGGCGACGGCATCGGCGAGGAGGTCGTCCGCGAGGGCTTGAAGGTCATGGACGCGGCCGCCGGGCTCGAGGGCTTCGCGGTGGACCGCAAGGTCTACCCGCACGGCGCCGACCACTACCTGGCCACGAAGGAGGCCATGCCCGTCGGGATCCTCGAGGAGATGGGCCGGGCCGAGGCGATCTACCTCGGCGCCATCGGCGACCCCCGCATCGAGACGGGCTTCCTCGAGCGCCAGATCATCTGGGGCGTGCGCCAGCACTTCGACCTGTTCGTGAACCTGCGGCCGATCCGGCTCTACCACGAGAATCTCTGCCCGCTGAAGGACAAGAAGCCGGCCGACATCGACATGGTCGTCGTGCGCGAGAACACCGAGGACGCGTACGCGGGCCTCGGCGGCATCCACCGCAAGGGCACGCCGCACGAGGTCGCCATCGCCGAGATGATCTACACCCGGCAGGGCGTCGAGCGCGTGATCCGGTACGCGTACGAGCTCTGCCAGAAGCGCGGCAAGCGCCGCCGCCTGACGCTCGTGGACAAGGCGAACGCGATCCGCGCCCAGGACATCTGGACCCGCACGTTCGCCGAGGTGGGCAAGGAGTTCCAAAACGTCCAGCAGGACCACGCCTACATCGACGCGGCCTGCATGTGGATGGTGAAGAACCCCGAATGGTTCGACGTCATCGTGACGCCGAACCTGTTCGGCGACATCCTCACGGACATCGGCGCCATGATCCAGGGCGGCCTCGGCATCGCCGCGTCGGGCAACATCCACCCCGGCAAGGTGTCGATGTTCGAGCCGATCCACGGCTCGGCCCCGAAGTACCGCGGTCAGAACAGCGCGAACCCGATCGCCGCGATCGAGGCCGCGCGCATGCTCCTCGAGCACATCGGCGAGGCGAAGGCCGCCCGCCGCATGGAGGCCGCCGTGCGCCACGTGATCGAGACGGGGAAGATCTCCTCGCTCAAGGCCGGCGCCTACAAGTGCGACGAGGTCGGCAACCTCGTCCGCGACGCCGTCCTGTCGGGCGTAGGCCTCTGAGCGATCGGGACGGGGGCTCCGCCCGGAGGGGCCCCTGCAGCGCCGCGGCCGAGTCGTCGGCGCGAGAGGTTCCCGCTTCGCGTAGGATCCCCGGGTGCTGATCCCCATCGGTGACGAGCCGCGCGAGCCGGGTACGCCGTGGGTGAACCACGCCCTGATCGCGGCGAACGTCCTCGTGTTCCTCGTCTTCCAGGGGGCGGGGCGCGAGGCCGCCATGGAAAGGTCCATGGCCTGGGCGTACGTGCCCGCGGCCCCGACCCTCTCGACGGCGTTCGCGAGCATGTTCATGCATGCCGGGTGGATGCACCTGCTCGGGAACATGCTCTTCCTCTGGATCTTCGGGGACAACGTCGAGGCGCGCCTCGGCAGGATCGGCTACCTCGCGGCCTACCTCGCGACCGGGCTCGCCGCGACGCTCATCCACGGGATGATCGACTCCGGGTCCGCGATCCCGAGCCTCGGCGCCTCCGGCGCCATCAGCGGCGTCCAGGGGCTCTACGTCGTCCTGTTCCCGCGCAACCGCGTGAAGCTCTTCATCGCCATGTACGTGGTCACGATCATCCGCGTGCAGGCGCTGTGGGTGATCCTCTTCTGGTTCGTGCTCCAGGACCTCCTGCCGTTCCTGCTCCAGACGTCCATCCTCGGCGGCGGCGTCGCCCACGCCGCCCACCTCGGCGGTTTCGCGTCGGGCATCCTCCTCGCGCTGGCGCTCAAGCCGCTCGCGGCCCGTGTCGCGCAGGAGGCCCGCGTCGGGACGCTCCCCGGCGGCGTCTCCGTCCGTTCCCCCTGGGCCGCCGTCGATCCGTACTCGGCCGAGCGCCGCACGCGCGGGGTCCTGCCCGCGCGCGAGGCCCTCGTCGGCCGGCCCGAGGTCGCGGCCTCCGCGCCCGATGCGCCCGCGCGCATCCAGGCGTTGTGGGACGCCGGGGCCTACGAGCAGTCGGCGACGGCCTTCGTGCTGGCGCTCGGCACCGGGCGCACGCTCGCCCTGCCGGAGCCGTCCTACCTCCGGATCTGCGCCCGGCTCTACGAGCGGGCGCACTGGGACGAGGCCCGCCTCGGGTTCGAGGGGTTCCTCAAGACCTATCCCTCCGGCCGCGGCGCCCCCGTGGCCGCCTTCGGCCTCGGGATGATCCTGCTGCGCCGCGACGGCGACCCCGCGGCGGCGCGTCCCTACCTCGAGCGGGCGTCGCGGGACCATCCAGATCCTGCCGTGCGCGCCATGGCGCTCCGCGAGCTCGGCTACGCGATGTAGGTACTCGACCGCGGCCGTCGGGTCCGGGGTTCGCCGCGGGCGAGGGGCGCGCAACGCGGCCCTGGCCCGCCCTCCTCCTCCTCGCCAAGCCTCGTCGTCGTCGGGAGACTCGTCGACGGGTC
>JAYTCP010000150.1:0-6307 GCA_043736435.1 Planctomycetia bacterium
CCAATTCCTGCGGCCCGGCCGGCCCCGGGATGGCTCCCCCGCCCCCCGGGGGGGCCATGCTTCAATGCGCCCTTCGACCCGGAGATCGCCGATGCCCGAGCCGGTTCCCGTCGCAGCGCCGTCCGACGTCGCCGCGGCCGCGCGCGTCAAGGACGCCCACCTGCGGATCAAGGCGGAGCTCCGCAAGGCGATCGTGGGGCTCGACGCGGTCATCGACGAGCTCCTGATCTCGGTCTTCGCCCGGGGGCACTGCCTCCTGGTGGGCGTCCCCGGCCTCGCCAAGACCCTGCTCATCTCGACGCTGGCGAAGAGCCTCTCCCTGACGTTCAACCGGATCCAGTTCACCCCCGACCTGATGCCCGCCGACATCACGGGCACGGAGGTGATCCAGGAGGACAAGGCGACCGGGTCCCGCGAGCTCAAGTTCCTGCGCGGCCCCATCTTCGCGAACGTCATCCTGGCGGACGAGATCAACCGCACGCCCCCGAAGACCCAGTCGGCCCTGCTCGAGGCGATGCAGGAGCGCCAGGTGACGGTGGGCGGGGTGAAGCACCCCCTGGCCCCCCCGTTCTTCGTGCTCGCCACCCAGAACCCGATCGAGCAGGAGGGCACCTACCCCCTGCCCGAGGCCCAGCTCGACCGCTTCATGTTCAACGTGAAGGTCGAGTACCCCTCCGAGCAGGAGGAGATGGCCATCGTCGAGATGACGACGAAGCCCCAGACCGTCGAGATGACGCAGGTCCTCGACGGGTCGCAGATCATGGAGCTGCAGGAGGTCGTGCGGCGCGTGCCGGTCCCCGAGCACGTGCTCCAGTACGTCCTGCGGCTCGTCCGGGCGACGCGCGTCGCGACGCCCGACGCCCTGCCCCTCGTCAAGGACCGCGTCGCCTGGGGCGCGGGCCCGCGCGCGAGCCAGTACCTGGTGCTCGCGGCCAAGGCGAGGGCGCTGCTCAAAGGTCGACTCTACGTCGCGACGGAGGACGTCCGGGCCGTGGCCCACCCGGTGCTCAGGCACCGCATCATCACCACCTACGGCGCGGAGGCGGAGGGCTACACGTCCGACCGTCTCATCGACGACCTCCTCAAGGCGATCCCGGCGACGGGGAACGAGGCCCTGCGTGACGAGCGACTCCCGACGGTACTTGGATCCTAAGGTCCTCGACCAGGTCGAGGGTCTCGACCTGCAGGCGAGGCTGATCGTCGAGGGCTACATCTCGGGCCTCCACAAGAGCCCCTTCCGGGGCTTCTCCGTGGAGTTCGCCGAGCACCGTGAGTACGTCCCGGGCGACGACATCCGCTTCCTCGACTGGAAGGTCTTCGGGCGCTCGGACCGCCTCTACATCAAGCGGTACGAGGACGAGACGAACCTCGAGGCCACCGTGGTCCTCGACGTCTCCGAGTCGATGACGTACCGGTCGACCGACGTCGCGTACAGCAAGCTCGACTACGCGCGCTTCGCCGCGGCGGCGCTCGCGTACCTCATCACGCAGCAGCAGGACGCGGTCGGGCTCTGCCTGTTCGACGACCACGTCCGCAAGACCCTGCCCACCGGCACGAACCCCCTCCACCTCAAGACCGTGTTCGCCGCCATGGACGCGGCCGCGCCGACGGGGACCACCGGGGTCGGCAAGGCCCTGCGCGAGGTGGCGGACGCGCTGCGCCGCCGCGGCCTCGTCCTCCTGTTCAGCGACCTGCTCGACGACCCGGTCGAGATCGCGCGCGGGCTCAAGCAGATCCGCAACCGCGGCCACGAGATGATCGTCTTCCACGTGCTCGACCACGACGAGCTGACCTTCCCCTTCGAGCGGCTGACGCGCTTCGAGGGCCTGGAGGGCATCCCCGCCGTGATCGGCGACCCCGAGGCCCTGCGGCAGGGGTACCTCGAGGAGGTGGAGGGCTTCCAGCGGGCGATGCGCCGCAGCTGCGTGGCGAACCGGATCGACTACGTCGGGCTCGACACGTCGGAGAGCCTGGGGACGGCGCTCGCTGCCTACCTCGCCAAGCGGCACGCGCGGAGACGGACCTGATGGCCCTCCTCGCCGGCCTGCTCTACCCGATGCTCTTCGCCGCGGGCGCCGCGGCGGCCGCCGTGCCGATCGTCATCCACCTGCTCAACCGGCGCCGCGTGCGGCCGCTGCGCTGGGCCGCGATGAGCTGGCTCCTCGCCGCGCTGAAGAAGCACCAGAAGCGCCTGAAGATGGAGAGCTGGCTGATCCTCGCCCTGCGCGTGGCGGCCCTCCTCCTCCTCGGCCTCGGCCTGTCGCGCGTGATGCTCTCCGACTCGGCGCTCCTCGCGCTCAGCAAGCCCAAGCGGAGCGTCGTCCTGCTGCTCGACACCTCCTACAGCACGGCCGCGCGCGACGGCGCGCGCTCGGTGTCGGACCGCATCCGCGAGGAGGCCGACCGCGTCCTGTCGGGCCTCGGCGCCGAGGACACGCTGTGCGTGGTCACGAGCAACGACGTCCGGGGCGACCGCGCGGGCACCCGCCCGCAGGTCCTCGTGCCGCGCGCCGTGGGCCGGGACGGCGTGTCCCGCGCGAAGGCCCTCCTCGGCATGGTGCGGCCGACCGAGGCCCCCGCGCCCTGGGCGGAGGCGCTCGCGGCATGCTCGCCGAGGGCCCTGCTCCAGGAGACCGACGGGAACCGCGTCCTCGTCTGGATCACCGACCTCCAGGCGAGCGACTGGCGCCGCCCGCCGCCGGAGCAGCCCACCGACCCGGTGAAGGCCGCCCTCGAGGGCCTCAAGCGCGAGGGCTGCGAGATCGCCGTCGTGGACGCGAACGGTGCGGAGGGCCGGTCCCTCCCCAATCTCGCCGTCTCCGACCTCAGCGTCGTGGGGAGCGGCGACGTCTTCCAGGGGCAGTGGTTCGCGGTGCGCGCCGTCGTAACGAACCACGGGGACGCGCCCATCGAGGGCGCGAGCGTGCGCCTCTTCCTCGACGACGCGCCCGCCCCGGTCCGGACCGTGCGGGTGCCCGGGGCCATCCCGGCCTCGAACCCCGTGACGGGGAAGCCGGGCGAGCAGAGCGTCGAGGTCGTGGTCCCCCGGGAGCTCGCCTGGAAGACCGCCGGCGGCCACGCCGTCCGCGCCGAGATCGCGCCCCCCGAGAGCCGGGCCGGCGCCGACGCCCTGGGGCTCGACAGCCGTCGCGTCCTCGCGATGGAGGTCCGGTCCCGGCTGCGCGTGGTCGCCTGGGTGATGCCCTCGCGCGACTCGAGGTGGGAGACCGCCGACGCCCTCCAGGGCATCTTCGTGGGCGAGGGCGCGGGGGACGTCTTCGAGTTCGAGGCGGCCCGGTCCGAGGAGGACCTGCGCCGCTCGCTGACCGACGCCGGTCGCGAGACGCACCTCGTCATCCTCGGGAACCGCCTGCCCCGCAGCCCCGAGGCCCGGCGCGAGCTCGTCGCGTTCGTGCGGAGTGGCGGTGCCCTGCTCGTGTTCACCGGCGACGCGTTCGACGTGCGCGCGTGGAACGACGAGGTCCAGGGGGGACCCGACGCCCGGTTCCTGCCGTTCGAGATCCTCCCGGCGGAGACGCACCGGTACGACGAGGGGGCATGGAGGCTCGCGTTCGAGGCGGAGACGCCGCACCCCCTCTCGCACCGGTTCGCGAAGGAGGAGGCGGCGGAGCTGGTGAAGTCCTACCCGCCGCTCTTCTACGGCCGCACCCCGATCCGGTCGCTGCGCCCCGAGCCCCGCGACCCGAAGGACCCCGCGACCGCCGCCGAGGAGGCGATGGTCGTGTTCCGGTGGAAGGACCCGAGCGGGCGCGCCGGCCCCGTCGCGTGCGTCGAGGGTCCCTTCGGCCTCGGCCGGACGATGTGGTTCGGGTCGAGCCTCGACGACGCCTGGACCCCGACGGGCATGTGGCTCTACGCGGCGCTGCTCAACGACGCCGCGCTGCTGCTCACGCAGCAGGCGGGCGCGGGCCGCAACCTGCTGGTCGGCGGCGCGATCCAGGCGTGGCTGCCGAAGGACGCGACGGACCCGCGCCTCTCGATCCCGGGCCGCGGCGAGGAGGTCCCGACGATCCGCGAGGCCCAGGTCGAGGGCGAGCGGTCGCAGGCGCTCTACGAGCGCGTGGGCACGGCCGGCACCTGGCGGCTCTCCTTCGCGCGCCCGGCCGGGCGCGGGGCCACCACGAGCACGATCCGCCGCGAGGACGTCTTCGCGGTCAATCCCGACCCGCGCGAGGGCGCCCTCGCTCGCGCGCGCCACGACGACGTCGTCACGCGCGCGCCGAGCGCCGAGATGAAGGTCCTCTCCACCTGGCAGGAGGCCGAGGGCGCCCAGGCGCAGGGCCGCCAGGGCGAGGTGACGCACTGGGTGCTCCTCCTCGTCCTGGCGTTCCTGATGCTCGAGCCCTACCTCGCCATGCGCTTCGGCCGCCACGACGCGCGACCCGGCCAGTCCATCCCGCCGAGCCCGTAGCCCCCCGCCGCCCCGCCCGATCGGAACCCCCGCCCGTGACCCCCGCCGCCTGCCACCCGCTGCTCGCCGCCCGCCTCGACGAGGGGCTCGGACCCGTCCGCTGGCCGGGCGCGCCCCCCGCCTGGGTGTGCGTGGTGCTGCTCGCGGCCCTCGTGTTCGCCGTGCGGTGGATCTACCGGCGGGAGCGCCAGAAGGTCTCGAGGCCGCTGCGCGTCCTGCTCGGCGGGCTGCGCATCCTGGCCATCGCGCTCGTCGCCCTCGCCCTCTTCCGCCCCGAGCGCGAGCACGTGACGAAGGACCTCGACAAGAGCCACCTGGTCGTCCTCGTGGACACCTCGGCGAGCATGAGCACGACCGACCGCTACCCGGCGGAGAGCGAGACCCGCATCCTCGCCGCGGCCTACCCCGAGGACGGCCCGGAGGCGCGGCCGGACACCCTGTCCCTGACGCGGCTCGGGATCGTGCAGCAGGTGCTCGCGGGCCCCGCGTCCGCCGTGCTGCGCTCCCTCGCGGACCGGTTCGTCGTGCATGTGTTCGGCTTCGACGAAGAGATCCACGCCCTCGCCTCGACCGAGCCCGCGCCCGGCGCGACGCCCCCCGACGAGGGGAAGGAGGACGAGCCCCTGCGAAAGGCCGTGTTCGAGGCGAAGGCGACCGGCCAGCGCACCGACCTCGCCTCGGCCCTGAAGAGCGTGGCGCGCGAGTTCCTCAACCGGGACGACCGCCGTCTCGCCGGCGTCCTGCTCCTCACCGACGGCCGCGACAACGCGGAGGCGGGACGGCCGGAGGAGGCCGTCGCGTCGCTGGGGCGCTCGGCCGAGGACCTCCGGCTCTCCATCGTCGCGCTGGGCGACCCTCGGCTGGCGCGCAACGTGCGGGTGGACCGGGTGATCGCGAAGGACGTCGTGCTCGTGCAGGACACGCCGTCGTTCCTCGCCCAGCTCCGCCAGGTCGGGTTCGACGGCGCGACGGGCGTCGAGGTGAGGCTCGAGATCTTCCAGGTGGCCGGCCCCGACGGCAAGGCCTACCCCGAGCGCCGTCGCTACGCGCCGCGCCGTCCGGGGCCCGGCGAGGGCGGCGAGGGGCGCGCCCGCGTCAAGGGGATCCAGCTCGCGCCGAGCGCGATCCCGACCTCGGTGACGCTCAAGGAGAGCTTCACGGAGGCGGGCACGTACGACGTGGAGGTCCACGTGATCCTGCCGGACGCGCTCGCGCGGGACGACGCGATCGCCGACGACAACGTGATGACGCACCGGCTGCGCGTCGTGGACCAGACGATCAAGGTCCTGCTCGTCGACTGGAACCTGCGCCACGAGTCGTGGTTCCTGAAGAACCTGCTCGTGCGCGAGAGACGGCACGTGGGCGACCCGCGCCGCATCGACGCGCAGGCGTGGATCCAGTCGTTCGACGCGGGCGTCGAGCAGCCGCACGGCGTGGACATGCCCGCGCTGCGCGCCTTCCCCACGACGCGCCAGGAGCTCTTCGCCTACGACGTGATCGTGATCGGGGACGTCGACTGGAGGAAGCTCGCCCCGAGCGAGGAGCGCTCGCGCGAGATCCTGTCCATCCTCAAGGACTTCGTCGCCGAGGGCGGCGGGATCGCGTTCGTCGCGGGCGAGGACCGCAACCCGACGCAATACCTCGACACCCCGCTCCAGGACGTCCTCCCGATCTCGGCGCGCCCGACGGACCGCGACAAGGAGGGGTCGCGCGCCACCTCCTTCCGGCTCGCCCCCACGGAGATCGGCCGGGAGCACCCGATCCTCGGCATGCTCCAGGACGGGAACCCCGAGGCCGTCGACCGCATCTGGCGCAACCGCGAGGGCTGGGACTGGTACTGGCTCTACCGCGCCCGCGGTGGCCTCAAGCCCGGGG
>JAYTCP010000151.1:0-4089 GCA_043736435.1 Planctomycetia bacterium
TCACGCAGTCCGGGCGGGGCAGCGCCGCCCGGCTTCTTGAAGCGCAGGCAGGCATCCGCGCTGTCGAAGGGGAAGAGGAGCGGGGTGGCGAGAAGGGCCGGCAACAGCCACGAGCGAAGCCGCATGTCCTGGATCCTCCGGTGAACGTTCGATTGGAAGCCCGAGACCTGCTTCCCTACAAAAGGCATACCCCATGAGGCAGGCTCCCGCAACAGCCATGTTCTCGACCGGGGAGCCGGATCCAGGACCTTCAAAACCGCGCTGGGCGTGCGATAACCGACCCGGCGACCGAACTGGGAGCGAACGGGGAAACCCATCGTCCCCGACCGCCGCCCCCGGCGGGTTTACCTGAGGGTGCCGCTGCTACCTCGGGGTGACGCACCCGGGGGCAGGAGGACTGCCCCGTTGGGCCGGGGAAACGGGGCAGGGCAAGGGTAGGATCCGCCCCGACCCCGCACCCCGTCGGAGGATCCGCGGATGACCGCCGGCGCCGGACGCCCCCCTGCTCCCCTGTCCGTTCCCGGGCGCGGGCTCCCCCTCGGGCGCCGTGGGAGGGCGGGTCTTGCGGGCGCCGGGTGCCTGGTCGCCCTGCTCGTCTCTCTCCCCGGCTGCAGCAGCAAGCTGACGACCGGCGGCGGCGCGTTCGAGGTCCTCGCCTACGACCTCCTCGGGATGGACCGCGGCACGACCTACTACTACGAGACGCTCCGCTCGGCTCACGAGCGCGCGACGTTCGACTACAGGGCGACCGAGGATCCCTTCCTGGCGGACAAGTGCGTCGACGCCATCCTGAGGCTCGGCGAGGCGTCGTACTCCCGGCTCGAGGGCCAGGTGCAGGTGATCGTCCTGCTTGCGGAGGTCGCGGTCGAGGACCCGATCAGCCTCGCGAAGATCGAGGCGTACGAGGCGCTCGCCAAGATGGCGCTCCGCCTCCCCGTGGTGCCGGCCGCACCGCGTCCCGAGCGCGGCGACCAGCTCCTCGCGCTGCTCAAGGAGCTCGACGGGATGCACGACGAGCAGGGACGACGCCGGTCGGACACGCCCGCGGCGCGGCAGCGCGTGGCGACGATCGTGGAGCAGATCGGCGCCTTCGACCTTCCCACGTACCAGCTGGTCAAGAGTGGCGCGTCGTGGTTCCCGTCGCGGAGGTACATCACCCAGGAGACCGCCGCCGACCTCCGGGACGTGTTCGACCGCGCCATGGTGCGGCGCTCCCGCGCGCTGATCCTGTCCACGCTCGAGGGCGGGATCCTCGAGACGCAGCCGTTCGTGCGTCGCTCGGCGGTGCAGGGGCTGAAGGTCCTCGCGTACGCGCCGGCGCTCCAGGGCGTGGTCGAGCGGATCCCGCTCGAGAGCAGTCCCGTGGTCCGCGGGGAGATCACCGAGTACTTGGCCGCGATCGGAGGCAGCGCCGCGGCCGAGGCCCTCGTCGGCATGATGGAGGACGACGACCCAAGCGTGCGCTGGAAGGCGCGGAACGCGCTGACGCGCCTGGCCGGGACCGACCTCGGCCGGGAGCGGGAGGCGTGGCAGGCCTGGGTCGAACGCGGCGTCCCCACGTTGGCGAGCAGTGCGGGCCCGGCGGGCGCCGCGCCCCCGCCGCCCCCCGCACGTCGCCCCACCCTTGCCGGACCCCCGCCGCCCCCTCCTCGCGCGGAGCTCCCGCCCGTCGCCACGCCGCCCCCGCCTCCGCCTCCCGACCTGCCGCCCTCGGTGCTGCCGCCCGTCGCCCCGCCGCCTCCGCCGCAGGCGCCCCCGGCCGTCGGGCCTCTCCTGCCGCCCCCGCGCCACATCCCCGGGACGGCCTCGCGTTGACCCCCTCTGCCCGCGCGCGCGTCCTCCGGCTCGGGCTGCGTGTCGTCGCCCTGCTCCTCGTCGGGTGGCTCGTCGCGCGCACCTTGCGCTGGCACGATCACGTCGTGCTGGTGGACGGCATCACCCGCAGCGGCGAGGTGACCGAGTCGCAGGGCGGGGTCCTCGTCGCGCCGGGCGACGGCGGCGAAGCCGAGGTCGTGCCGCTCGCACGCGTGCGCCACTCGACGGTGGGGGGGCGCGAGATCCCCGACGTCTCGTACGGCTTCCGGACGCTGCTCCGGCGCCTCTCGCGTTCGATCCCGACGGTGGCGCTCGTCTGGTGCGCGCTCCTGGGGTTCGGCGTCCTCACGGCCTGGCGCTGGCGGTGGCTCGTGAGCGCGCTCGGACTCGCGCTCTCGGCACGCGACGCCGTGCGCTTCACCTTCTACGGGATCTTCTTCAACCTCGTGGTGCCCGGCGCCACGGGCGGGGACGTCGTGAAGGCCTGGTACGCAGCCAAGCGCACGGGCGTGCCCACGAAGGCCGTCGTGAGCGTGTTCGTGGACCGCGCCGTCGGGCTGTTCGCGCTCGTGCTCCTCGCGGGAACGGTCCTGTTCCTCGGTCCCGACCGGCCGGGGTACGCGGCGCCCCGCATCCTCGTCGGGGCGACCCTTTGCGGGACGGGGGTGTTCGTCCTCCTCGTGCTGTCGCGGCGCGTCCGGCGCACGATCGGGCTCTCCGCCCTGCTCAAGAGGCTTCCCCTCCAGCACGTGTGGGCCGAGGTCGACGCCGCGTTCCGACTCTATCGCCGGAGGCCGGGCGCCCTCGGGCTCGGGCTCCTGGTGAGCCTTTGCAACCACGTCGGCACCTGCGCCTGCGCATGGCTGGTCGCGCGGGCGCTCGGGCTCGGCGAGGTCACCCTCGGTTCGGCCCTCGCGCTCGTCCCCGTGGTGAGCCTGCTGTCGGCGATCCCGCTCGTGCCGGGCGGGTGGGGGGTCGGCGAGCTCGCGTTCGCCTACTTCTTCGCGCCGCTCGGGGTCGCACCCTCCGAGGCCATCGGCTGGTCGGTGGCATTCCGTCTCCTCGTGCTCGCCTCGGGGCTGCCGGGCGGCGTCCTCTGGCTCCTCGCCAAGGACCATGCCCGCCGCGACGTGATGGCCGGGGAGATCGCCGCGGCCGAGCGGGCCGTCGAGGCACCGTCCCTTTCTTCTTCCCCCGGGAGCGTTCCGTGACCAAGAGCACGTCTCGCGCGATCGATCTTGCGGTCGTGGGCACCGTGGCCCTCGACGACGTGGCGACGCCCGCCGGCAAGGCCGAGGCCGTGCTCGGGGGCAGCGCCACGTACTTCAGCGTCGCCGCCTCCCTCTTCGCGAGGGTCGGGCTCGTGGCGGTCGTGGGCGAGGACTTCCCGCGACCGTTCCGCGAGCTGCTCGCGGCGCGCGACATCGACCTATCGGGCCTCGAGACGGCCCACGGGAGGACCTTCCATTGGGCCGGCCGCTACGACGGCGCGATGAACGCCGCCACGACCCTCAAGACCGACCTGAACGTGCTGGAGACCTTCTCCCCGTCCCTGGGCGAGGGCCACCGTACGGCCCCGTACGTGTTCCTGGCGAACACCGCGCCGGCGATCCAGCTCTCCGTCCTGTCGCAGCTGACCAAGCCCCGCCTCGTCGTCGCGGACACGATGAACCTCTGGATCGACGTGGCGCGCGACGGGCTGCTCGAGGTGCTGAGGCGCGTCGACGGGCTCGTGGTGAACGACGAGGAGGCGCGCAGCCTCTCGGGCGCGCGCAACCTGATCGCGGCCGGGAAGCGGCTCCTCTGCATGGGGCCGCGCTTCGTCATCGTCAAGAAGGGCGAGCACGGCGCCTTCCTCTTCGGCCGCGACCGATCGTATGCGCTTCCCTCCTATCCTCTCGAGGACGTGCGCGACCCGACGGGGGCCGGCGACTCCTTCGCGGGCGGGCTGATGGGGGCGCTCGCCGCGAGCGGCGGGTTCGAGACGGCGGACGTGGCGCGCGCGATGGTCTATGGGACCGTCACCGCCTCGTACGCCGTCTCGACGTTCAGCCTCGACGGGCTGTCGAAGGTCTCCCGCTCCGACGTGGAGGGGCGTGCCGAGGACCTGCGCCGCTTCGTCACGCTGTAGCCCGTGTCGCCCCGGGTGGGGCGGGCGCGCCAGGTGGGACGGATGCGGTGGCTCCCCGTCGTTTCGGGTTGCCCCGTCGTTCTTGGTTTCCTGGCCGGGGCGGGACGGGGGGACCGGGGACCGCGCAGATGGACAGGGGCTTT
>JAYTCP010000152.1:0-2130 GCA_043736435.1 Planctomycetia bacterium
CGGCACCGCGATCTTGAGCGTCACG
This sequence comes from Planctomycetia bacterium, assembly GCA_043736435.1. Classification (GTDB taxonomy): domain Bacteria; phylum Planctomycetota; class PLA2; order PLA2; family JAEUHO01; genus JAYTCP01. The sequence goes on from JAYTCP010000152.1 coordinate 26, forward strand.
TTCGGGGCGTACGCGCCCTCGACGGGGACGTCGAGGATCGTGCTCGGGCCCGTCACGTCCACCAGGCGGTACGCGAGCACCTTCTCGCCCTCGAACGTGAGCAGCGCCTTCACGCCGGAGACGGGGCTCTGGAGCAGCACCTCGGCGCGGTCGCCCTCGGTGTAGGTCTCCTTCGCGGCCACGAGCCGCGCGTCCTTCGAGAGGTCCTCGGCCTCGCCCGCCACGTCGAACGGGGCGAAGGCGGTGACGAGGGCGCCGCGCGCGTCCGTGGAGGTCCAGCGGGCGCGATAGAGGCCGGGTCCCGGCAGCACGATCCGCACCTCGGCGCGGCCCTTGGCGTCGGTCGAGACCGGCACCGCCTGGACCTCGATCTCCTCCTCCTGGATGGGGTAGGGGCGGTCCTTGCCGATGCCCGCGTCGCGCGGCGTGGCCGTCGGGTGCAGGGGCCTCGCCGAGCGCTTCACGCGCACGAGCGCCACCTTGCCCGAGCGGGCGACGGGCGTCTGGTTCGCGTCGACCGTGATCACCGTCGCGCGCAGTTCCTGCTTGGGACGGTACACCTTCGCGTCCGTCGTCACGACCGCCCAGTGGTCGCGGCGCACCACGGGGATGCGGCCCTCGTCGGTCACGGGGCGGCGCGTCACGTCGATCGCGCTCGCCGTGACGACGTACTCGGCGTCCTCGTCGCGCTCGGTGGTCGGGAACGAGATCGACGTCTCCCCCTTGTCGTCCGTGGTGGAGGTGCCGCGGGCCACGATCGCGCCGCGGGGCGCCTGGCGGGCCGCCTCCCGCGCGCGCTGGAGCGCATCGGGGTCCTGGACGTACCACGAGTAGTCGTTCACCGCGCTGGGCGTGAAGTCGCGGGGCACGCGGGTCACCTGCCACTCGACGGGGGCGCCGGTCACGGCGCCGCCGAAGGTGTAGCGCAGGCGGATCGTCGCCTTGACCTCTTCGCCGGTCGCGTACGACGGCTTGCCCGGAAGCACCTCGACGGTGAACTCGGGCTTGCGGTACTCGAGGACGCGGAACGCGCCCGGGAACGAGCGCCCGTCCACGTCGAGTCGGATCGACCAGTCGCCCAGCGGCGCCTCGCCGTCGAGGGCGAAGGCGCCCTGGTAGATGCCGAGGTCGGAGCACGTCACGTCGGCGCGCTCCACCTCGGCGCCGCGGGCGTTCTGCAGCACCGCGACGGCCTTCACGTCCTTCGGCACCACGTACGCGCCGCCGTCGGCGCGGCGGAAGATCCCGCGCCACTTCACCTGCTGGCCGGGACGGTAGACGGGGCGGTCGGTCGACAGGTGGACCTTCGTCTGCCACCCCTCGGCGAACGTCTGCCCAGGCTCCCACTCGCTCGACGCCGCGTGGGCGCCCGCCATCACGAGCACGCGGCGCGCCGCGCGGTCGGTGTCGACCTGCCACACGCCGTCCGCGCCCGTCACGCCCTCGGCGTAGACCGACGTCCCGTCGGAGACGAGCACGCGGGCGCCCTTCTCCGGCGCGCCCGTCGTCCGGTTGCGCGCCCACACGAAGACCTGCCGTCCCGAGGCCGCCTTCACGACGGCCTCCACGTCGCTCACGAGGAGGAGCGTCGTCGAGGTCAGGTCGTCGTCGCCCGCCACGACCACGTACGCGCCGGGGCCCGTGGTGGGCACGGGGCGCTCCGCCTGGATCAGCGCGAACGGGACGTACGGGTCGAGCTTCCACTCGGCCGTCAGGTCGGGCTTGACGATCTCGACCTGCACGTTCTCGACGCCCGCGACGGTCTGCTTCCGGCGGAAGTACTCCTCGATGCTCAGCTTGTAGACCCGCACCTTGAGCGCCGACACGTTGCGCGTCACGACCTTGAGCACCGTGGCGTCGGCCGAGCCGACCACCCGCTCGCCGCGCACCTCGAGGTGCTTGCCGCGGAGGCGCGCGAGGCGCGCCTGCGCCTCCCGGGCCGGGACGGAGCTGCCGTACTGCTTGAGCAGCGCCTCGTACTCCTTCACCGCCTCGTCGAGCCGGCCGAGGTCGTCCTCGAGGGTCGTCGCGACGAAGAGCCAGGCGACGGGCGCCTCGGCGCTCGGCGCGTAGCGGCCCGTGACGCCGCGCCACACGGCGAGCGC
>JAYTCP010000153.1:0-3468 GCA_043736435.1 Planctomycetia bacterium
CGGGGCGGGGGTCAAGGTGGAGGAGTGGTCGTGTCGGGAGTGGCGCCCGCGGCCGGGAGGCGACCGGTTGGTAAGGTAGGGAGGTGGAGTCCTCCGCCCCTCCCCGATCGGCCCCGCGCTCGGTCCCGCGGGGGCTCTTCGCGGGACTCGTCCTCGGGGCGATCCTCGCCGCCGCCGTGTGGCGGCCCTGGCAGTCCCGCGGCTTCGTGGAGCAGGTGGTCGAGCGGGGGATGGCCCCCCCCGCCGAAGCCCAGGCGTGGCAGGAGGAGCGGGACCTCCGGGGACGGCCGGTGGACGCGATCCCCGATCCCCCGGGAGAGGGGCCCGTGATCACGGCCCGGTACTGGCTCTCCCTTCCCCCGTACGAGATGGAGGTCCGACGGCGGGGCCCCCGATGCGTGCTCTCGATCCACGGGGTCGACGCTCAGGTGAGCGGTGGCGGCTGGACCGCCTTCGCCGAGGGCACCATCACGGGCTCCCCCGACGACTTCCGGGGTGCGGAGGCTCGCATCGTGTGGTCGTGCATCGGGCTCCGCCTGCGCCGCTCGAGCGCGGGGGTGGGGAAGCTCACCTTCAGTCGGGACGGCCGCGAGGTCGAGGCCGTGTACCTCCAGGGCGCGGAGGCGCTCTCGATCCCCGCCGCGGACACGTACGTGAAGGCGTACGGTCGCCTGGCCGTGGGCGAGAAGCCGCCCCACGGAGCTCTCAGGGGCCAGATTCCCTACACCCAGGCGCTCGCGCGCCACGCCGACGACGCACGCATCGTCGTATCCGGCCTCGTGACGACCCCGGCGGGTGCCGTCGTCCCCGACGCCCTCGTGCAGCTACAGGGACGAGACGTGACGCGCGTCCACGCGGACGCGGAGGGACGCTTTCGCATGGAGTTCCGGGGGCGGGACGCCCCCTGGTCGCAGAGCCTGTGCGCCGGCGCGTTCGGGTACCGAAACGGCGAGACGGCGCTCTTCACCGGCGACCCGACCGACGACGTACGCATCGAGCTCGTGCCGCTCGACCTCACGGACCACCCCGAGTACCGGTGGGTGCATCCGGCCCCGGACCGCGACGCCGATCAGGTCCAGGCGTGCGGCACGTGCCACTCCTGGCAGTACGCCGAGTGGGTCGGGAGCCGCCACGCCCGCATGGCCGACAACGGCCACGTGACGTGGGAGCGCGCCCGCATGCTGCGCTCGGGCGCCCTGGCGCCCGACGACTGCGCGGCCTGCCACCAACCGGCCTACGCTGCGAGCACGGGCGACGGCGCCTACGTGCCCCGCGGCGTGCTCGCGAGCAACCACTGCGACTTCTGCCACAAGGCGACGCACACGGCCGACCCTGCGCGCAGCGGCGTGTTCGGCAGCCTCGTGCTCGCGCGGCCCGATCCGCTCGTCCGAGATCGCCCCGGCGAGATCCACCGCGTGTTCGGCTCGTCCCCGGACGTCTCCTACGCCTACATGGGGGCCTCGTTCGATCCGGCCCACTCGACGTCGTGGCTCTGCGCGGGCTGCCATCAGGGGGGCGGCATGCCCGGGCGCGCGAAGGTGGACACGTTCGAGGAGTGGAAGGTCTGGGCGGCTTCGCGCGAGGACGAGCGCTTCAGGTCCTGCCAGGACTGCCACATGCCGGGCGCCAGCACGATCAACGACCAGGGCAAGCCCATCGACCACTTCGCGTGGCAGACCCTCCACCGATCCCCGCTCTCCGTGCACAGCCATGCCTTCCGGGGCACGGAGCCGTCGTTCGCGAAGGACGCGCTGGGGGTCGATGCGCAGGTGCGATGGGACGCCGCCACGTCGCGCTGGGTGGTCGACGTCGTCCTCGAGAACCGCGGCGCCGGGCACGCGATCCCGACGGGCACCTGGACGAAGCACGTCGTGGTGGGAGTCTGGGCGCGCCAGGGTGGCCGATGGCTGCGGGCCGCCGGCGGCGCGCGCACGAGCCTGGTGGCCGACGACGAGGCCCCCGAGGAGGCGCTCGCCGCGGGCGACTGGCGCAACCCGGGTGGGCTGGTCCTCGGGGTGCTCGACAAGCGCGCGGGGGACGCCCCGGCCTCGTTCTGGGATCCGCCGCGCCCCGAGGACCTCCTCGACACGCGGCTGCGTCCCGACGAGAAGCGGACGTTCTCGGTGACGTTCGCTCCGCCCGATGGATCACGCGGCGAGCGCCCGGTCGTCGAGCTGCGGGTCGTCCACCGTCGCGGGGCCATCGGACCCGGCCCCGAGGCCACCCCGTGGAGTCGGGCCCTCTACGACCCGCCGCCGGAGGTGGAGTGGACGCGACTCCTCCGATGACGTTGCTCCGGCCCGCCCCGATCCGCCGCCTCGTCCTCGGCGTCGCCGCGTTCGTGCTCGGCGGGTGCGGAGGCGACTCGAGCGATCTCACGTTCCTGGCCGAGGGCACGGGACACACCTCGGCTCAGCTTCCGGAGCTGTACGAAGGGCTGCCGCTCGACCGCTGGCTCGCCCGGATCGACGACGGAGGGCCTTCGGACCGCGCGGCCGCGCTGTTCGCGCTGGGCGAGCTGCCGGGAGCGGCGGCGCACGTCGATCGGATCGCGAAGTGCCTGGACGACGCCTCGCCACGGGTGCGCTGGGGGGCGCTCGAGACCCTGGGGAGGCTCGGGAAGAGCGCGGGGGGGCACGCCGAGGCCGTCCTCGCGCGCCTTCGGGACCCATCGCCCGGCGTGCGCCGCGCCGCCGTCCTCTGCGCCGGCCGCCTCGGCGAGGCCGCGGCCCTCCCCCTGGCTTCGCGCCTCCTCTCTCCCCTGGACGAGGACGTCCGCGACGGCGTGAAGGCGGCACTCCTGGCCCTGGGACCGGACGCGGGGCCAGCGATCCCCTCGCTGGCGAAGGCGGCGGGAGACGAGGCGGACCTCGTGCTCGCCGAGCACGCGGCGGACGTGCTGGTGTCGATCGGGGAGGCCTCGGTGCCGGCGCTGGCGCAGCTCCTCGGAGCTGCGGGGGGCTTGGCGCCGGTCACCGCGGCCACCGCGCTGGGACGACTGGGCCCCGCGGCGGCCCCGACGGTCCCCGCACTCGTGACCCTGGTCGTCCGTCGCAAGGGAGACGCGCGTCGCGCGGCCCTCGACGCTCTGGCGGGCATCGGCGCCGCGGCGCTGGAGCCGGTCCGGGCCGCCCTCGCGTCGGTCCGCGCCGAGGACGAGGGCCTTCGCCTCGACCTCGAGGAGCTGCTGACGCGCTTGGTTCGGCGCTAGGAATCTCGCAGCGACCCCGGAGCCCCAGCGGAAGCGGAGTCTCTAAGGCACGGAGCGGTGCCAGCGCGCGCGCGCGACGCGGGAGCGCGTGGGGCGCAGCACATGGAACGGACGAGCCTGGGTGGGGGACCGTCAACCCCATCCGCGACGTCCAGCGCCCGCAGATCCGTCGGCGCAGGGGACGCTGCCACCGGATCTCGAGAATCCGCTGGCCTGCGGGCGCCCGGGATGCGGACGACCCGGGTGTTCCCACCCAG
>JAYTCP010000154.1:0-12723 GCA_043736435.1 Planctomycetia bacterium
CTCCTCCCCCCACGCCCCCCTCCTCCTCCCCCGAGGTCGTCCCATGCCGGTCCCGACGGTCACCCTCACGAAGATCGTCATGCCGGGCCAGACGAACGCCCGCGGGACCCTGTTCGGAGGCGTCGCGCTCGCGATGATGGACGAGGCCGCCGCCATCGTCGCCCTGCGGCACGCGCGGTCGTCGGTCGTGACGGCCCACGTCCAAAGCGTCGACTTCAAGGCGCCCATCTACCAGGGGGAGGCCGCCGAGGTGACGGCGCGGCTCTCGAGCGTCGGGCGGACCTCGATGCGGGTGGCCCTCGAGATGTACGGCGAGGACCTGCGGACCGGGCAGCGGCGGTTCTGCACCTCGGCAGAGTTCGTCTTCGTGGCCATGGGCGAGGACGGCAAGCCGTTCGCGGTCCCCCCCCTCCCGCGGGACTGAGCCTGCCGAGGGTCCTCCGGCCCGGGACGACCGGCTCACGCGCGGGCCGGGGGGCGTGTACGATCCGCCGCCGTGACGTTCCTCCTGGGGATCCTCGTCGGGCTGTGCTTCTCCCCTCCGCCACCGGAGGCGGTGCGCGGCGCCTTGGACCAGGTGCTCGCGGAGCAGCGCTACCAGACCGAGCTGCCCGGCCCCGACCAGACCGAGCTGCCCGGCCCCGACGAGGAGCGCCGGCCCGCGCCGGACGACCGGGTGCCCTGGTTCGCCGGCTACGGGTGGGCGGAGGGCCTTGCGATCGTGCTCATCGGGGCCGTCGCGATCGTGGGCGTGCTGGCCCTCGCGCGGGGCGTGTCGGGCCGCCGGCGTGCCGCGTTCGCGCCGCCGCAGGGCACGGCGACCGTTGCGCCCGTCCTCGACGGCGTCCCCCTCGACGAGATCGAGTCGCTGGCGGCCGCCGGCCGGTACGACGAGGCGGTCCACGTGCTGCTCCTGCAGAGCATCGCGGCGGTCGGGCGCACCGTGTCGGCCCTCCCCGTGTCGCTGACGAGCCGGGAGGTGCTCGAGCGCGCCCCACTGCCCGAGGGCGCGGGGGCCGAGCTCGGGGCCATCGTCGACGCCGTCGAGACGAGCTGGTTCGGCGGCCGACCCGTCGGGCGGGAGGGCTTCGAGGCGTGCCGGGAGCGCTATCGCCGCTTCGCCGCCCTCTGCGGCGGCGCCCCCGCGTGAGCGAGCCGCTCTTCCATCGGCGAGGCGCCATCGGGCTCGCGGCCGCCGTCGTCCTGTCCCTCCTCACGTTCGTGGGGATCCGGGTCTTCGGCGCGGATGCCCTCGATCCCCCGAGCTTCGGCCCCGGTGGCGCGAGCACCTCCGCCCTCGGCCACAAGGCGTTCATCGAGGTGCTGCGCGCCGTCGGCGTCCCCGTCACGACGAGCCGCTTCGACTCGGCCCGTCGCGCGGGCACGGGCGCGCTCCTCGTCGTGGCGGAGCCCGACCTGGCCGTGGACGCGTTGCGCAACCGCAGCCTGCTCGAGGAGATGTTCTCCACGGGCGGCACGGTGCTGCTCGTGCTTCCCCGCCGGCGCGGGAAGCAGCACGAGAAGGACGAACGCTTCATCGGCCGCGCGTGGGAGCCGGACGACGACGGGGCCGAGCGCGTCCTCGACCTGGCGGGCGCCCGCCGCCTGGGCGCCGCGCGCAACCCGCGCCTCGGACGGCGCCTCGACCCGAAGGCCGCCTGGGTCACCCAGGGTCACGGACCCGCGCCGACCCTGCCCGACGCGCGCGTGCTGCGGGAGTCCGTCGTCGAGGAGACCCTCTTCGAGGCCGGCCGCGACGTCCTCGTGGGGCGTCTCCCGCCTTCCGGGGAGTCCGACACCGAGATCTGGGTGCTCTCCGACCCCGACCTCATCGCGACGCACGGGCTCGTGCGGGGCGACAACGCGGCCCTCGCCGTCGGGCTGATCGACTTCCTCCGCGCAGGCCGGCCCGTGGTCGTCGACGAGACGATGCACGGGTGGGAGCGGCCGCCCGACGTCTGGCGCGAGATGTTCGCGTGGCCGCTCGTGCTCGTCGTCGTCTCGGCGGGCCTCGCCGCGCTGCTGGGCATCTGGGCCGGGATCGGCCGCTTCGGCGCGCCCCCGCCGCTCGCGCCGCCCGTGCCCGCGGGCAAGCGCTTCCTCGTGGACCACACGGCCGACCTGCTCGAGCAGGGCGGCCACGCGGGCGAGGCGCTGGCGCGCTACTTCGACACGACCGTCGCCGAGGTGGGCAAGGGCACGCACGTGCCCGCGGGGCTCTCCGCGGCCGAGCGGGAGGAATGGCTGGTGCGGATCGAGGGGGCGCGGGGGACCGGTCCCCGCCTCGCCTCGCTGCGCGCGGACGTGGCCGCGGCCGGCAAGCGCCGGGACCCGCGCCGCGTCGTGGAGGTGGCACAGTCGGTGCGCCGGTGGCGCCAGGAGATGATCGATGGACCTGTCCGGCATCCGTGACCTGGCGCTCCGCCTGCGCGAGCAGGTGGGGCGCGTCGTCCTCGGGCAGAAGCAGGTCGTCGACCTGATGCTCGTGGCCCTGCTCTCGGAGGGGCACGTCCTCCTCGAGGGCGTGCCGGGCACCGCCAAGACGCTGCTGGCCCGCGCCTTCGCCGCGTGCCTGTCGCTGAAGTTCGGGCGCATCCAGTTCACGCCCGACCTCATGCCCGGCGACGTCACGGGGACCAACCTGTTCGACTTCCGCACGAACGAGTTCCGCCTCGTCAAGGGGCCGATCTTCACGGAGGTCCTGCTCGCCGACGAGATCAACCGCACGCCGCCGAAGACGCAGGCCGCCCTCCTAGAGGCCATGCAGGAGCGCATGGTCACGATCGACGGGACCACGCACGCGCTCGGGTCGGGCTTCCTCGTGGTGGCGACGCAGAACCCCATCGAGCATGAGGGCACGTACCCGCTGCCCGAGGCCCAGCTCGACCGATTCCTCTTCAAGATCGTCGTGGGCTACCCGTCGCGGGACGAGGAGCGCGAGATGGTGAAGGTGCACGGGCACCGCACGGCCATGCCCTCGTTCGACGCGCTCGGCTTCGAGCCCGTGGCCGACCTCGAGACCCTGCGCGCCGCCCGCCAGGCGGTCTCGGAGATCCGGCTCTCCGACGAGATCGTCGACTACGTGGTGGACCTGATCCGCTCGACCCGGGGCCGGCCCGCGCTCCTCTGCGGCGCGTCGCCGCGCGCGGCGAACATGCTCGCCGTCGCGAGCCGCGCCCTCGCCGTCCTGCGCGGCCGCGACTTCGTGATCCCCGACGACGTGAAGGCCCTCGCCGTCCCAGCGCTCCGTCACCGCGTGGTCCTGGCGCCCGGCGCCGAGATCGAGGGTCTCACCGCCGAGACCGTCGTCGCGCAGGTGATCGAGCAGGTCCCCGCTCCCCGGTAGCCCGACCCGACCCATGCGCCCGACCCTCCGCGCCATCCTCCTGCTCGCCGGGGCCGTCCCCGTCGCGCTGCTCCCCGTGCTCGGGCCGCAGGGACTCGTGGCGGTCTGGCTGGGCTACGTGGGCCTCTCGGTCCTCGCGATCGGCATGGACGCCCTCCTCGCGCCGGGGCGCTCCCGGATCGCGCTGCGCACCACGGCCCCGGCCACCCTCGCGCTCGGCACGCGCGGGGCGCTCGAGGTGACCGTGGACGGCACGGGGTCGCCGCTGGGCGCGCGCGTGGAGGTGATCGCCGACCTCCCCGAGGGGGTCGACGCGGCGCCGATCGTTCCCGTCCGCGTCCCGGCGCGGGGGACGGCGACCGCGTCGTTCCCGCTCGTGCCCCGCCGACGGGGGACGTTCCGCGTGGACGCGGTCTGGGCCCGGTGGCGCGGCCCCCTCCGGCTCGTCGAGCGGCGGCTGCGGGTGCCCGTCGAGGTGTCCGTCGGCGTGGTGCCCGACCTGCGGCCCGTGCGCGCGGCCGCGCTCCGCTTCTTCTCCTCGCGGGACGTGACCAACGGCAGCAAGTCGGAGCGATTCCTCGGCGACGGCAGCGAGTTCGAGTCGCTCCGCGAGCACGTCTTCGGCATGGATCCGCGCAAGATCGACTGGAAGGCCTCCGCGCGGCACCGCCGGCTGCTCTCGGACGAGTACCGTGCCGAGCGGGACCACCAGGTGGTGCTCGCCATCGACACGGGGCGGCTGATGGGGGAGCCCCTCTCCGGCGCGCCCCGTCTCGACCACGCGATCCAGGCGGCCCTCCTCCTCGGGTTCGTGGCGCTCCGGTCCGGCGACCGCGTGGGGTTCCACGCGTTCGACGAGCGCCCCCGCATGTGGCTCCCTCCCGTCGGGGGCGCGGACGGATTCCCCCGGCTGCTCAACGCCACGTCGGGCCTCGCCTACGGGACGGGCGAGACGAACTTCACCCTCGGGCTCACCGACCTCTCGACCCGGCTCAAGCGGCGGAGCCTCGTCGTCGTGATGACCGACTTCGTGGACGCGGTCACGGCCGAGCTCATGCTCGACAACGTAGGGCGGCTCATCCGGCGTCACCTGGTGCTCTTCGTCGCGCTCTCCGACCCCGACCTCCTCGCCATGGCGGCGGCGCCCCCCGACGGCACCCGCGAGCTCCACCGGGCCGTGGCCGCCGGCGAGCTCCTTCGCGACCGCGAGGTCGTCCTGCGCCGTCTGCGGCGCCTCGGGGCGCTGGTCCTCGACGCGCGCCCGGCGGACGTCTCGTCCGACCTCGTGAACGCGTACCTCGACGCCCAGCGGCGGGAGCTCGTCGGATGAGCGACGTCCCCCTCAAGTCCTACGAGTTCCGCCGCGAGCGCGAGCCCGCCTGGCGCGAGCTCGAGGCCTTGCTCGGAAAGACCGACCGGTCCGACGTCCGGAGCCTCTCCGCGACCGACCTCGCGCGCCTCCCCGTCCTCCACCGGGCGGCGCTGTCCAGCCTCTCCGTCGCGCGCGCGATCTCGCTCGACCGGAACGTCGTGGCCTACCTCGAAGGCCTCTGCGCCCGCGCCTACGGCGTGGTCTACGCCGCTCGACGACCCGTCTTCGAGGCGGTGGGCGCCTTCCTCCGCGTCCGCTTCCCGCGCGCGGTCCGCGCGAATCGGGGCCCGCTCCTGCTCGCCGTCCTCGCCATGCTCCTCGGCACCGGCGCCGGCTGGGCGCTGTGCGCCGCCGACTCCGAGCGGTACTACGCGTTCGTCCCGCACGCGCTCGCGGGCGGGCGCGACCCCGCGGCCACGACCGGGTTCCTCCGGGACATGCTCTATCGCGACGAGCACGGGGCGGGCTCCCTCGCCTTCTTCGCCTCCTTCCTCTTCCAGCACAACACCCAGGTCGGGATCCTCTGCTTCGCGCTCGGCTTCCTGGCCGGCCTCCCGACCTTCCTCCTCCTCTTCTCGAACGGCCTCATGCTCGGCGCCCTCGCCTGGCTCCATCACGCGCGCGGCCTCTCCCTCGACCTCTGGGGCTGGCTGCTTCCCCACGGCGTCCCCGAGCTGACGGCCATCGCGATCTGCGGCGGCGCGGGGCTCGTCGTCGCGCGACACCTCCTCTTCCCCGGTCGCCTGGGCCGCCTCGAAAGCCTCTCCGTGCACGGCCGGGAGGCGGGGGTGCTCGTGATGGGGGCCGTCCTCCTCCTCTTCGCCGCGGGCTTGATCGAGGGCGTGTTCCGACAGGTGGTCACCTCGATCCCGGTGCGCTACGCCGTGGCCGCCTCCGGTCTCGCCTTCCTCGGCTGGTGGCTCGGCTTCTGCGGCCGGGAGCGGCGCCCGTGATCCCGCGCACGCCCTCGCCCCCGGCCCCGGCGCGCGCACGGCCGTCCCGTCCCGGAACGGGCGGCTCAGGGAGGACCGCGAACCTCCTCGCCGACCCGGCTCGCGCGAACGTGATCGACATCGTCACCCCCGAAGGCGTGCCGCTGCCGTTCGTCGTCGCGAGCATCGGCGACCGCGCCACGGCCGTGTTCCTCGACCTGCTCGTCGTCCTCGGCGTCTTCCTCGCCGTGATGATCCTCGCGTACTTCGCCACGGGCGACGACTTCGGCTCGTCGTTCATCGGCGCCATCGCCCTCCTTGCCGCGTTCCTCTTCAGGACCTGCTACTTCACCTGGGGCGAGGCGCGGCGCGCGAGCACGATCGGCAAGCGGCGGGTCGGCCTGCGCGTGATGGACGCCCGCGGCGGTCCTCTCACCGTCGAAGCGGTCATCGTCCGCAACCTGCTCCGCGAGCTCGAGCTGTTCCTCCCGATCCTGCTGATCCTCGCCCCGGACGCCATCGTCCCGGGTCGAAGCGGCCTCCTACGCGCCTTCTCGGCGTTCTGGCTGCTGGGGATCGCGATGGTCCCCTTCGTGAACCGCCGCCGCCAGCGGATCGGGGACCTGCTCGCGGGCACCATCGTGGTGGTCCGCCCGAAGGCGGCGCTCCTCGCCGACCTCGGGCGCGCGCCCACGCCGTCCTCGAAGGCCGCTCCCGCAGCGGCCCACGCCTTCACCGACGCGCAGCTCGACGTCTACGGGATCTACGAGCTTCAGGTCCTCGAGGAGGTCCTCCGTCGGGCCCGGGGCCAGAGCGGCGACCGGGACGCGCTGAAGGCCGTCACGGACCGGATCGCGGCCAAGATCGGGTGGCAGGGCGAGCGCCGGGCCCTCTACGAGGAGACCTTCCTGCGCGATTTCTACGCGGCGCTGCGCGGCAGGCTCGAGCGCCGCATGCTGCTGGGGCACCGCAAGGCCGACAAGCACGCGAAGTAGGGGAAGGCGGGCGGAGGGACGGAGGAGGGACGGAGGAGGGAGGGCTCCCGGGCCCGAACAGGGCCCGGCGGGGGAGGGGCTCACGCCCGCCGCTCCTTTCCGCTACCCTCCACGCTCTTCCTTCCCCTCGGAGCGACGCCCATGCCCGGACTCCTCGACCGCGACAAGATGCTCGTCCGCGAGCACGTCGGCATGTTCAAGGCGCGCAACGCCTACGACCTCGTCGATCCCGTCGCCGGGCACGTCGTCGGGCGCGCCGAGGAGAAGGTGTACGGCGCCTTCCGCAAGCTCCTGAAATTCACGAGCTGGAAGACGAGGCTGTCCTTCACGATCCACTTCCACGACACGGTGGCGGACGACCGGGTCGTGCTGACGGTGCACCGGCCGTTCACGTGGTTCCGCTCCGTCGTCACCGTGAAGGACGCCGCTGGGAAGACCGTCGGGATGTTCCGCCAGAAGCTCGTCGCGATCGGCCCGAAGATGTGGATCCTCGACCCGGCGGGGAACGAGATCGGGATGCTGAAGGGCGACTGGATCGGCTGGAACCTGCAGGTCGTGGACAACGCCGGCAAGGCGCTCGCGACGATCACGAAGAAATGGGCGGGCATCGGCAAGGAGCTCTTCACCTCCGCCGACAACTACGTCATCGACGTCTCCGACGAGGTGAAGGACCCCGACATGCGGCGGCTGCTGTTCGCGGCGCCCATCACCGCGGACATGGTCTACAAGGAGTACAAGTAGCGATCCCCGTGCGGACGCTGGGAAGGACGTGCGCGGGGCCGTCGTCCTAGGGTGCGCGTCGGGCACCCGGCCGACGCCGGGAGGTTGCCATGTCCGTCGTCCATCGTCGCCCCGCGCCGCTCGTCCCCGCCCTCGTCGCCCTCGCGGCCGCGTTCGTGCTCTCCCTCGGTGGGGCCCCCCGGGCCCGCGCGGACGAGCCGGCGCCCGCGCCCGCCCCGAAGCCCGCCGAGCCCACCCTGGGCGACGATCTCTCGGTGCCCGACGTCTTGAGGAACCTCGCGCGGATCACGGGGGTGTCCATCACGTGGAGCGACCAGGACAAGGGCGTCACCTCCCGGAAGATCCTCAACAATTCCGGCGCCATCTTCCGGACGAACCCCGATGCGCTCTTCGACGCCGTGCGTGCCCTCCTCGCGAACGACGAGATCGTCCTCCTGCCCTACGGGGCGACCGCGAGCCGGATGTACCGGGCGATGGACGCGCGCACGCTCCAGTCGCAGTTCATCGTGAAGATGCAACCCGACGTCATCGAGGTCACGGACGAGATGGTCCCGACGTTGCTCGGACAGGGAGGGCGCTTCGTCACCACCACGCTGCGCGTGCGCCATCTGACCGAGCTCCGCGACGCCCGGGCGGCGCTGCAGCGTCTCATCACCCAGAACAACGTCGGCAGCATCCAGGAGGTGCCCGCCACCCGGGCGTTCATCGTGACGGACTTCGCGCCGAACGTGGCCGCGATCTACCGCATGGTCCGCCAGATGGACGTTCCCCCGGCGCCCGCGCCGACGACGGATGCGGGGAGGACCGCCCTGTCGTCCTTCAGCCTGGCGCACGCGCGGGCGCAGAACGTCGCGGTCGTGCTCCAGCAGCTGTTCCCGGCGAAGCCGGCGGGGCCATCGGCTCCGGCGCGCTCCGCGGCCGAGGCCCCGTCCCCAAGCGCCCCCTCGACTCCCGCGCCCCGGATCGCGTACGACGAGGACACGCACCAGATCCTCGTGATCGCGACCGCCGAGGACACGGCGGCGATCCGCGAGGTCATCGCGCGGATGGACGTGTTGGCTCTCCCGCGCAAGTAGCGGGGGGGCGGCCTTCTATCTCAGGCTCGCGAGGATCGCCGAGCGCGTCTTGCCCTCGTCGCAGCGGCGGCGCAGCTGCTCCCGGTCGAGAAGCTCGGTCACGTAGACCTCCGCGACCACGGGGGAGTGGATCGCGCCCCCCCGCACCTGGAAGTAGACGTGTCCGTTCCACCGGGGGAGCTCCGCGAGCTTCCGGGTCGAGACGAGGCGAGGCGGAGTCGCGATCTCGGCGGTAAGCGTCTGGCGCGTCCAACCGAGGAAGACCCAGACCTTCGACTTCTTCCGCTTCACGTCGTAGAAGACCGGGACCATCATGCGGGCGTCCGTCGTGAGGTCCCGATCGGCGGCGATCGCCGCCGCCCATCGGCAGTAGGTCTCCCGGCTCGACTCGGCTTCCGGTCCCGTGCCCGAGTCGGGTGCTCCGATCTCGGCCCGCGAGACCTCGGCGGCTCCCCGGAAGAGGTCCTCCATGAAGGCCAGCTCCGCGGCCAGGTCCATGGAGAGGGGGCCGTCCACGGTCAGCCGGTGGAGGGTGGCCACCGTCGCCGGGCCGAAGGTGTCGACGAGGACCGCGCGGACGAACGCGTAGGCGTCCGCGCGACGGGCATAGTGGGTCGGCAGCGGCTCCACCGTGAGGGGAAGCTGCACGTACGCCGGGACCTGCTCGGGCATGCACATGGTCGCGCCGCACATCGGATGCTCCAGCTGCTTCACGTGCGTCTCGCGCGTCAGGGCGAGGAGCCCCTTGAACAGCTCCACCAAGTACGCGCGATACCGGGTGCCGAGCGCGAGGTGGGGGCCCTCCGGGGTCGCCTCGGGGCGCAGCAGCGGCTCGAAGGACCACGTCTGCCGGTCGTACCAGCCCGACGTGGGCGTCGGCGCGAGGGAGATCCGCCCGGCCTGGACCTCCTTCACCAGCAGGTCCATCAGGTCGAACCCTTCCGGGATCGGGCGGTCCGCGTAGAGCCGCTTCACGAGCTCCGTCTCGTGCGCACGGGAGGGCGGGAGGACGTACACGGGCTCGTCGGAAGGGGGGCCCGCGGCCGGCTCGAGCAGGGCCCGGAGGTCGCGGTACGCGTACGGGTTCGTGAGCCGTTCGTAGCACCGCAGCATTCGGAGGTAGGTGGCCAGGGCGACGGGGTCGGCGCGGAGGGCCTCGACGACGGACTTCGCCTCCGCCACCGCGAGCTCCGTCTGGAGCATCCGATCCTGCCGGAACACCTGCTTCAGCTGGTGGGTCCACGGGTAGAACCCGAGGGGCTTCGAGCGCCTCGGATCGGCCTCGAACGCCGCGAGGCGCCGGACGACCGCCGGCTCGATGCCGGTCGGTGTGGGGCCGGGCGCGGCCCCGAGGCGCGCGGCGGCCTCGATCACCTCCGTGCCGGCGTCGCGGGCCCCGGCCGCCGTCAGGCGGTCGCGGAGGCGGCGGAGGAGATCCCTCTTCCCGTCGGGGCCGCCCTGCAAGGCCTCCTCGACCGCGGCGTAGAGGCCGTCGTCGAACTGCTTGGCCTTCTGGGACAGAAGCGCGGCGCAGACGAAGCCCGGGTTCTCTGGCGGCAGGCGGGGGAGGATCGCGGGCTCCTCGACGGTGTCGGGGACCCTCGGCGCGTCCCATGCGCCCTGGGGGCTTGCCCAGCGGATGTCCTCCGCGAGGTCGAGCTTGACGACGAGGGTCGTCAGGTCGTAGGTGACCTCGAGGTCGTCCTGCCGCACGGTCCGGAGCTGCGCAGGGGCGCTCCCGGCCGACGTCGCCGCCCCCGCCGCCGCCCCCGCCGGGGACGTGAGCGCCGCCAGGAGCCGGACGTTCTGCTCGGCGCTGCCGAGGTATGCCTCCGCGCCCACGAGTCGGGCGAACAACACGCGACGCGCCTCGAGGCTCGCGTTCTCGCCCTTCGCCTTCAGCCAGTCCACGACCGAGACCGGCGCCTCGTCGGCTGCCGCGCGCCTTCCGGCGGCGCTCCCGAGCGCGAACGCGAGGCAGACGACGAGCCCTCTTCCGAGCCTTGCGTACCCGCTTCCCATCGGACATCCCTCCCGGCGGCGCCACCCCGCAGGTCCTGCATCGGTCGGGCGGTGCACGTTCTCGACCGCCTTCCCCAATCGACACGGTCGCGCGCGTAGAGTTCCCGGCGCGGGGGAACGGCCGGGCTGGTCAGTCGAAGACCTTCGCCAGGTCCTCGACGCTCGCGCCGTCCCTCGACGCCCGGAGCAGGACGTAGACGACGGCGGGCAGCACGGCGCTGAAGGACTGGACGACGACGTGGAGCACGCCGAGCACGATCCATTTCACGTTCAGCGCCGCATCCACGATGCCCATCCCGATGGCGTACCCGACGATGCCACCCACGACGCCGATGAGGAGGAGCATCACGAAGAGCTGGCCCTTGACCCCCTTCGTCAGCGCGGAGCTGCGCTTGAGGGAGGCCACCACGCCCGGGCGCTCGATGATGGCGACCGGCGTCGCCACCATCAGCATCAGGCTGACGATGATGCCGGGGACGATCAGGAGGATCAGGCCGCCCATGATGGCGAGCATGCTGAGGATCGCGACGCCGATCACCGGGAAGAAGCGCGCGGCGCCCACCGAGAGCGCCTCGCCCATGCCGCAGGGCCGCCCGCGCATCTGCTGGACCACGGCGTACGTGAGCGCGCCCGTCGCGAGGACGTTCACCACCGAGCTCGAGAAGTTCGCCAGGGCACTCCAGAGCTGCGCCTCCTTCGCCTCGTGGGGGATCAGCGTCTGGCGCATGAAGAACAGCGTCGGGACGTTGACGACCAGCGTCACCAGGACGAAGGGGAGCAGGTTCGAGCCCCAGACCGAGAAGGTCTTGGAGAGGGCCTCGCCGATCTGGAACGTCGAACGGGGTCCGTCGATCAGCTGGCGCTCTGTGGGGCTCACGCTTCCTCCGGTCTCTGGAAGGTCGGGATTCCACCGCGGGCGCATGCCGGACGCAAGGGCCCGCTTCCCGGGTGCGCTCGGCCCGCCCCCGCCCCCGCGCACGGGGTGCCGGTATCCTCCCTCCATGGCCTCCGACGTCTCCCTCGTCGTCTTCGACCTCGGGGGCGTCCTCGTGCGCATCGCCCGGTCCTGGTCGGAGGCCTGCGCCGCCGCCGGCGTGCCGACGCGGAGCGCGGGGGACGACGCCGCGGCCTGGGCGCGGCGCCGCGGGCCGGTCGAGGCCTACGAGTCGGGCCGCATCGACCACGCGACCTTCCTCGCGGGCATCGTCGCGTCCGAGGAGGGGCGGTACTCGGAGGAGGAGGTCGCGCGGGTCCACGCGGGATGGCTGCTCGCGGAGTACCCCGGCGTCGGCGCGCTCGTCGACGCGATCCACGACGCCGGCCTCGAGACGGGCATCCTCTCGAACACGAACGACTCCCACTGGCGCCGGATGCTGCCTGAGTCGGCCCCGTCGGCGGAGTTCCCCTCCCTGCGCCGCGTCCGCCATCCCCACGCGAGCCACCTGCTCGGGCTGCGCAAGCCGACCCCCGAGGTCTACCTCCGCATGGCCTCGCGGACGGGGCACGATCCGGACCGGATCCTCTTCTTCGACGATCTCTTGGACAATGTCCTGGGGGCGCGGGGGGCCGGCTGGCACGCCGAGCAGGTCGATCCTTCGGGCGACCCGGCGGCGCAGATGGCGGCGCGCCTCGAGCGGCACGGCGTCCGGATCGGGGCACGCAGGGGCGCGTCCGGCAGGCCGTGACGCGGGAGGGAGGCGGAGCCCGGCCCCCGCCGCCCCCCGAATCTCACCGCGCGGTTGTGGCCCCGGTGCTCACGCAGGCGCGCACGAGGTCGTAGACGCGGCGGTCGTCGGTCAGCTCCGGGTGGAACGTCGCCGCGACGACCCGCCCCTGGCGCACGAGGACCGGCTCCCCCCGGAAGCGCGCGAGCACCTCGACCGACGGGCCCACCCGGCGGATCCGCGGCGCGCGGATGAACACCGCCGCGTAGTCGGGCTCGAGGACCGCCTCGAACGAGTCGATCTGGCGGCCGAACGCGTTCCGCTCGACGTCGACGTCGAGGAGGCCCCACGACGCCTGGGAGGGGGCCGTGACGCGCTTCGCGAGCAGGATGGCTCCGGCGCACGTGCCGAAGAGCGCCCCGCCGCGCGCGAGGAGCCGGCGGGTCGCCTCGTCGATGCCCGAGCCTTCGAGAAGAAGGAGCAGCGTCGTCGACTCGCCCCCGGGGAGGACGAGGAGGTCGAGGTCGTCGATCTCGGCTGCCGTGCGGACCTCGTCCGCACCGCCGAGCGCCCTC
>JAYTCP010000155.1:0-3317 GCA_043736435.1 Planctomycetia bacterium
CCACGCAGGGACGGGACGACCACGCCGCACCACGCGGACGTCACGAGGGCGGCGGCGGCGGCGTAGCCCTCGGGGGAGGTGGGCAGGAGGGTCGGAGCCGGCAGGCCGACGACCCCGGCGCACAGGAGCAGGAGGAGCGCGGCGAGCGTCGGGGCCGCGGCGTCCCGCCCGGCGGGGCTCGCCGCGCCGGACGTCACCGCGGCGCGCGAGGCGACAGCGGGAAGCGCACGTCGAGCTCGCGCCGATCGCCCGCGGGACGCGCCTCGAGCAGGTCGACGAGGCGGTCGCGCTTCGCCTCGTAGGGATCCTCGCGCGTCACGTCGGAGAGGTTGCGCTCCGTGCGCCCCCACTGCACGCGACGGCCGTCGGAGAGCACGAGCACGACCTCGCCGCGCGCGCGGAGCTTCGGGGTGGCGGGGAAGCCCGCGACGTCGACGACCTCGACCCAGGGGGCCGAGATGCTCGAGAGCTCGGAGTTGAGGAGGTTCGCGACGCGCGCCGCGGCCAGGCCCTCGGCGACCTGCTCCTGGCTGTCGAGCCAGCGGCGGCCGACGCCCGGGCAGAGCGCCTCGACCCCCGTCACGAGCACGGCGCGCCGGTCCGTGAGGAACGGCGCGTACACGTCGGGGTGTAACACGACCCCCTCGCCGTCCACGGGCACGTCGACGAGGCCCGTCCCGCGCCCCGAGGCCAGCGCCGCGCGCGCCCGGAAGCGGGCGAGCGGGGTGCGGACGGCCGCCCGCACGCGGACCTGGCTCGGATAGCGCACGTCGACGTCGAGCACCTCGCGGACCATGGGGTGCGCGCCGAGGAGCTGGCGCAGCCGGCGATCGAGCCCTGCGTCGTAGGTGCACGGCGCCTGGGCGTCCGGAGGCCACACGGGGCCGATGGCCTCCACGAGGCCCGCCTTCATCCGGTCGTCCACGATCGGAGGCAGGTCCACGAACACCACGTCCTGCGCGCCGATGCGGTAGGCCGGCATCCGATGCACCGCCGCGCGCGCCTGCCGGACCACGAGGGACGCGACGAGGAGCGCGACCGCCGCCACGAGGGCGCCGCGCAGCACCCGTCCCAGGCGGGTCGACAGGAGGGCCCGGACCCGATCGAGGGTCGCGAGGTCGGCGGGTTCCTTCGCGCGGGCCATGGACGCGTCTCGTGCCTCCGGAAGAGAGATCGACGCCCCCCTCC
The DNA here is from genome assembly GCA_043736435.1 of Planctomycetia bacterium. Taxonomy (GTDB): domain Bacteria; phylum Planctomycetota; class PLA2; order PLA2; family JAEUHO01; genus JAYTCP01. The sequence continues at coordinate 1,189 of JAYTCP010000155.1, forward strand.
GGGGCGTTCACACCTTCGTCATCGGTCGCGCGCAGCGGTTTCAGAACCATACAGCAGGCGAACGGCCGGACGCCCCTTGACCCGCGACCGTTCGCGGCGACCCTGCGCCCATGACCAAGGGCTCCCCGCGCAACCGCCCGATCCTCTCCTTCTTCACGGGCACGCGCCCGGGCCTCGAGAGCCTGCTCTTCGCCACCGTGCCCGCCCTGATCGCGGGCAGCGTCGGCTACTTCCTCGTCGGCGGCTGGGCGGGCCTCGGCATCGGGCTCGCGACCCTGCTCGTCGTCGCGAGGCTCGCGCGGGGCATCGCGGACGTGCCGGACGAAAGCGGGAAGGGGGACGATGGTGTCGGGGGCGGCGGGGGCCGACCTGGCTGAGCGCGGCGGGCGCGTTCAGCGAGCGCGCGCGACGAGCGTGACCTCGGTGGTCTCGCCGTCGACGGCGACCACCTCGCCGAGGGTCGCCACGCGGTCCGCCTCGCCGCCGTCGATGCGCCAGCGCCCGGGCGACACGCGGACCTCGAACGAGCCGTCCTCGTCCGTGCGGAGGGCCACGGTGCGATCCTTCGGGTCGCCTGCGCCGTCGAGCGGCACGAGCGTGACCCGGACGCCCTCGGCGGGCTCGCCGCGCTCGGTGAGGACGACGCCCCGCACGCGCGCGCCGCGCGCGAGGACCAGGCGCAGCGCCCCGGCCTCGAGCCCACCCACGTTCACGGACCGCTCGAGGACGAGGAAGCCCTCGGCGCCGACGACGAGCGGGAGCGGACCGGCCGGCAACCCGGGAAAGGAGAAGCGTCCCTCCTTGTCGGTGAAGGTCCGGCCGTGGTGCCCCGCGACGACGGCCGCCCCCGGCACGGCGTCGCCGCGGGCGTCCACCACGATCCCCGCCACCGCCTCGCCCGCGGAGAGCGTCATCGTGCCCAGGTCGCGCGTCTCCCCCAGCACGACGGTGACCTCGAACCGCACGGGGGCGAAGCCCTCCGCGATCACCTCGACGGTCTCGGGCGTCCCCTCGAAGCCGTCGAGCTCCACCCGTCCGTCCCGCACCGTGGCGCTCGAACGCAGCACCTCGTCGCCGCGGGAACGCCGCACCTCGACGTCGGCGGGGACGACGCCGCGAGGGGCGACGAGATGGAGCACGACCCGGCCGTGGCCCGTCAGCACGAGGCGCAGTCCTCGGGCCGGCGGCGCCACGTCCATCGGGACGCCGGTGGTGGCCGTCCCCGTGCTCGCGACGACGCGCCAGCGCGTGCGCTCGAGGCTCCCGATCTCGAACCTGCCGTCGTCGTCCGCGAGCACGGTCCGGACCTCCGACGGCGAGTCGGTCCCGTCCGGCAGGACCTGCGTCAGCTGGACGGAGGCCTTCCCTGCCGGCTTCCCGTCCCGATCGACCACGGTGCCGTCGACGCGGGCGCCCGCGGGGACGACGATCGTGAGCTCGGCCTCCCCCCCCTCGGGAACCTCCACGGAGGCCTCGACGGGAGGGGCGAGGCTCGACGTCACGCGGACCGCGTAGCGTCCCGGCACGAGACGGAAGCGCGCCCGGCCGCTGTCCTGCAGCGAAGGTTTCATCTGGCTGGGAACGGTGCCGACGACCTCGATCCGCCCGCTGCGCACCAGCGCGCCCTCGTCATCCGTGACGCGCACCCCGAGATTGCCGAATCGCCGGAGCGTGAGGCGGACGTCCGCTTCGGGGTGATCGAGGGTGGCTCGGATGCCCACGAGGGGCAGCGAGGGGGCCGGCGGATCCTCCGTGACGAAGCTCTCGGACCCCACCCAGCCCCACGCGAACGCGACGTACTCCTCGCCGAACGCGAGGGCCTCGACTCGGAAGGTCCCGTCGGGTCCCGAACGGTGGCCGCGAACGTCCGTGACCCCGCGGATCCCCTGAAGCCCCCACCAGCGGGCGGGCTGCTCGAGCTCGTCCGGCTTCACCGACGCACGGGGGACCAGCCGCACCGCGGCGCCCGCGAAGGGTTTCCCATCCGCCCCCACCACCACGCCCGCACAGCGTCCTCGCCCCGGGATCTCGAGGCGGACGAGGGGCTCCTTGGGCATCACCGACGGGACGACGGCCGAGGCCCTGGCGGTTCGCCCGTCGTCCGCGCGAACGTCGAACGTGAGCTCCTC
>JAYTCP010000156.1:0-11757 GCA_043736435.1 Planctomycetia bacterium
CCCCGGGCTCCGCCGAGCTCGCGCTCGCCCGCGCCGAGGCTCGATGGGCACGGGGCGACGCCGCCGGCGCGTTCGCCGACTGGGACGCGGTGCTCGAGCGCGCCCCCGGGCGGCCCGAGGCCCTCCGCGCGCGCGGGGCCGCCCGCCGCGAGTCGGGCGAGTCGGCAGGGGCCATCCGCGATCTCGAGCGGCTGCTCGAGGTGGCGCCCCTCCACCCCGACGCGAGCGCGGTCCGCGACGCCCTCACCGCGCTCTGGGACGCCTGACCCTGCCGCGAGCGCCCCGTCCCCGCCGGTGCCGCCGCCGCGTATCTTCACAGGGTCAGCACCCGCACCCCCGGGGAGAGTCCGCATGCGCCTCCGTCGCCCGTGGCCCCGATCGCTGGTCCTCGTGCTCCTCGCGTCGCTCGCCCTCGCGCGCCCCGCGCCCGCGGACGACGCGAGGCCCGCCCCCGCTCCCGCCCCCGCGAAGCCGCCGCCCGCCGCGCCGGCCCCCTCTCCCTCCCCCACGCCCCCTCCCTCGCCCGACTCGCCGGCGGCCCACGTTCCCGACCGCGCCCGTCTCGAGGCCACCGTCGCGTACCTCGCGGGCGCCGAGTTGGCGGGCCGGGGCTCGTCCGACGATCGCGAGCGTGCCGCGCAGTGGATCGCGGACGCGTTCGACAAGGTGGGCGCCAAGCCCGTGCCCGGCGTCGAGGGGCGCCTGCTGCCGTTCCCCGCGAAGGAGGGCCGCGCGAGCGGGAGCAACGTGATCGGGTGGATCCCCGGCCGTGAGGACGGCGAGTACGTGATCCTCTCGGCCCACTACGACCACCTGGGCCGCGTGGATGGGCAGGTCCACCCCGGCGCCGACGACAACGCGAGCGGCGTCGCCGCGATGCTCGAGATCGCGCGGTGCCTCTCCTCGGGCACGCGGCTGCGGCGCGGCGTGCTGCTCGTCGCGTTCGACCTCGAGGAGCAGCGGCTGGTCGGCAGCCGGGCGTTCGTCGCGGCGCCGCCGAGGCCCCTCGAGGCGTGCGCTGCGTTCGTGACGATCGACATGCTCGGACGGTCGATCGGCGACCTGTTCCCGGGCCTGCTGCTCGCCATGGGCGCCGAGCGAGCCGACGGCCTCGATCGCGTGCTGACGACCGCGAAGCCCACGCCGGGCGTGTCGCTGCGCGAGCTCGGCATGGACTTCAACCAGCTCGGCTGGAGCGACTACGTGCCGTTCGAGGAGCGGAAGATCCCCTGCCTCTTCTTCACGAGCGGCGCGTGCCGCGACTACCACCGCCCGACCGACACCGCCGACCGCATCGACGGCGCCGCGCTCGAGGCCCGCACGCGCGCGATCCTCGGCTACGTGCGCGCGCTCGCCGACCTCCCCGAGCGCCCTGTCTGGAAGGACTCGCCCGCGCCGCGCCTGCGCGAGGTCGAGACGATCCACGCGCTCGTCTCGAAGGTGGGCGAGAAGGAGACCGAGCTCGGCATGACCGACGGCCAGAAGATGCTGCGCAAGGGCTTCGAGAAGACGCTCGCCGAGACGATCGCTCGCGGCACGCTGACGCCGGGCGAGCGCGTCGCGATCCGCATCATGTCCCTCCAGATGCTGAAAGCGGCCACGACCCTGAAGTGAGCAGGTCGGGGTCGGCGCTCGGATCCGCGAAGGAGAGGGAACCGCCCTCCCCCTCGTGGAGCGCACCCGCAGTGTGGGCTACTGGAGCTGCTTGATCACGAGGGATGCCGAGACGGGCTGGAGCCCACCGGCGAGCGGCGTGATGGTCAGGGCACTCAGGCCTCCGGCAGGATTGCGCAGGGTCAGGATCGAGTTCGCCACGGTGGTCGCGATCAGGACGTGATTCGTGATCTGGCTCGTGCCCGTCGGCCGCCCAGCAACCGTGTGGCCGAGCTCTACGGCGCCCATGCCGCTGTCGAGCGCGAGCACGAGCTGCCCGGCCTCCGTGACGCACACCTGCCACGAGATCTCGTAGGTGCCGATCTGGGGCAAGGTGAATGTGCTCGTGCCGGCCCGGCTGATCCCACTGGCCGCGCCATTCTGCGGGAAATCGACGGCGGCGCCGAGCGCGACCGTCGCCGCGTTGTCGACGGGCATGAGGGCATAGAAGTACCCGAAGGCCATCGCGGGGGCAGGGGTGCCCGGCAATCCCTGCGGGCCCGGCAGGCCCTGCAATCCCTGGGGCCCCTGGGGGCCTTCGCGATCGCATCCCGTGAGGCAGAGGAAGAAGGAGAGAGAGACGAGAGCGGCAATGGGTCGTGTGCGCATGCCCCGGATTCTACGGGTCGCGGGGTACGGCGTCTCGGACGAGCGAGCTCGGGCGCCCCCCGCCCGGCTCATCTCTACGCATGGACGACGTCTCGTAGCGACTCGGCGAGCCGGAGATACCACCCCCGGCACGACCCGTCGTCGGCCGGGAGTGCGGATAGGCTCGGGGCGCCATGCCCGCGAAGACCTTCTACGTCACGACGCCGATCTACTACGTCAACGACGTGCCCCACGTCGGGCACGCGTACACCACGATCCTGGCCGACGTCCTCGCGCGGTACCGGCGCGGGCTCGGGCAGGAGGTGTTCTTCCTGACGGGGACCGACGAGCACGGGCAGAAGGCCCAGGATGCGGCCGCCAAGCGCGGGATCCCGCCCCAGCAGCACTGCGACGAGCTCCAGCAGCGCTTCCGCGACGCGTGGGTGCGGCTGAACGTGCGGCACGACGACTTCGTGCGCACGACCGAGCCCCGCCACGAGCGTGTGGTCACGGCGGCGCTCGCCGACCTGTGGAAGAAGGGCGAGATCTACGCAGGCGAGTACGAGGGCTGGTACCACGTGAGCGACGAGGTCTTCGTCACCGAGGCGGAGATCGAGGAGAAGGGGCTCGACCGCACGAAGCTCAAGCGGGTCTCCGAGCGCAACTACTTCTTCAAGATGGGCGCCTACCGCGAGCGTCTGGTCGAGGCCATCGAGTCGGGGCGCCTCCGGATCCTGCCGACATCCCGCCGCAACGAGGTCCTGGGCTTCCTTGCGAAGGGCCTCGGCGACCTGTGCATCTCGCGTCCGAAGAGCCGGCTGTCGTGGGGCATCCCCCTGCCCTTCGACGCCGAGTACGTGACCTACGTGTGGTTCGACGCGCTGCTCAACTACGCGAGCGTGCCCGGCCTCTACTTCGACGCGGAGCGCTTCGCGCGCACGTGGCCCGCGGACGTCCACCTGATGGGCAAGGACATCCTGACCACCCACAGCGTCTACTGGCCGACCATGCTGATGGCGATGGGGGTCGAGCTGCCCCGGTCCATCCTCGCGCACGGCTGGTGGACCCTTGCGGGCGTCAAGATGTCGAAGTCGCTCGGCAACGCCATCGACCCGATGGGGTACGCCACGACCTACGGTCCCGACGCGCTGCGCTGGTTCCTGATGCGCGAGATGGCCGTCGGCCAGGACGCCGAGTTCTCCGACGAGCGCTTCCGCGCCCGCTACGACGCCGACCTCGGCAACGAGTGGGGCAACCTGCTGTCGCGCACCCTCACCATGATCGGCAAGTTCGCCGACGGCAAGGTGCCCGAGCCCGAGCACGAGCTCGGCGGGCCCACCGAGCCGCGCGAGCTCGCGGGGCTGCTCCTGACGGCCCTGCCGGGGCACGTCGACGAGATCGCGTTCCACCGCATCGGCGAGGAGGTCCAGAACCTCCTGCGCGCGGGCAACCGTCTCGTGGACGCGACGCAGCCCTGGAAGCTCGCGAAGGACCCGGGCAAGGCGGGCGTCCTGCGGGACGTGCTCTACACGCTCGCCGAGACCTGCCGCATCGCTGCGGCGGCCCTGTCGCCCATCCTTCCGGAGAAGGGGCCCGAGGCCCTGCACCAGCTGGGCTCGGCCCCCGTGGCCGACCTGCGCCTGTCGTTGATCTGGGGCGGCCTCGCACCCGGCACGGCGACGGCGAAGGGGGAGGTCCTCTTCCCCCGCATCGAGACGAAGCCCTCATGAGCGGCGGCGTCAAGGGTCCCGGTAAGGACGACGACGAGGAGCTCGACGAAGAGCTCGACGATGAGCTCGAGGCGGACGGCGAGGACGAGGACGAGGACGAGGAAGATGAGGAGGGCGAGGACGGCGACGACGACGAGGACGGCGAGCCCTGCGGGAACGCAGCGGTCATGCGCGGTCACGGGGTCGGCAGCTTTCAGAACCCGGATGCGATCGCTTGGGTGGCCGAGCTCGTCGAGTCCGACGGGGCCGACTTGGTCGTGTCGGCGATCGACGACGTGAACGAAGGGGATCCGGGAGGTCCGGTCGGGGGTGCCGAAGCCGCCATCGCGATCGCGGCCGCCGAGGTGGTGGCCGCGGCCCGGGGCAAGCCTCGGAAGGACATCCCCGAGGCGGTCCGGTCGTGGACGAAGGCGAAGCACCTAGCCCACCACTACGACCTGGGGCGCCGGGCGCGGCTCGCGGTCGAGAGGGTGCTCGAGGATTCGGAGCTGGCCGACGCGTGGACCGAGACGGAAGACGCCGACGCATGGCGCGCCGACGTCGAGGCCCTGCTCGCGCGGCTCGTGAAGGACTCGGCGTAGGTCGGGAGGTCGGCCCCCGCCGCCCCCCGATTCCCAAGCGTGCCCCCAGGACGCAGGTGCCGGGCTCACCCCCCGCTATCCTGCCCGAAGCGGCACCGTGCCGCTGGGGTCCCCGTGCTGTCCTCCACCCGCTGGCTCGTCGCGCTCCTGACCCTCTCCGCGGGGGGGGTGGCGTACGCCGTCCTGGCGCCGCCCCCCGAGAGCGTCCCCGTGCACGAGCCGGAGGCCCTGCCGGCCCCGCCGCCCGAGGTCGTCGCGGCGATGGCGCCGCCGCCGTCGCTCGCCGCCGGCGGCAACACCGCCGAGGCGGCGAAGCAGCGCCGGCGGGAGCGGTTCGAGGTCGGTTGGGCCGAGGTCGTGCGCCTAGAGAAGGAGGTGAAGCACGCCGAGGCGCTCGAGGCCTGGAAGCGGCTCGCGAAGGAGCTCCCCGAGCTGGCCGGCGACCCCGCGCGGCTCGCGGTCGTCTCGAAGCTCGAGACGGCGGTCCTGGCGGGGCGCAAGCAGGCCGAGCTTGCGAAGGCGCTCCGCGTCGCGAAGCTCTCGGAGGCGCAACGGGAGCTGCTCGACGGCAAGCTCGCGGCGACCGCGGAGGTGCTCGCGAGGTCGGGGAACGAGGCCGATCTCGACCAGCTCACGCGCCACCTGCGGCGCTTCCTGCTGCCCGGCTCGCCCGGATCGGGCGGCGCGAAGGACGGCGCCGACCAGGTCCTGCGCTCGTTCATCGAGGACCGGCGCAAGCGGCGCAAGGACGACAAGAACCCGCCCGTCGCCGACGTGGACGAGGCCGAGCGGCGTCGGGTGGACGAGCTCGAGAAGCTGCGGCAGCGCAACGCGATCGGCCTGCTCGACTCGATCCACGCGGGCCTCGCGTGGCTCGCGCTCCACCAGCGCGACGACGGCTCGTTCTCCGATCAGGCGACCGTCGACCGGTGCACGGCGCTCAAGCACGACCCGGGATGTTTGACGAACATCGACTCCACGGGCGACTCGTACATGATCGCGGCCACGGGGCTCGCGGTGCTCGCGTTCCTCGACTTCCGCGACCAGGACCCGAACGGCTGGTTCGACCCCTACCTGGGCCGGGGCGTCGAGTACCTGCGCAGCAAGCAGAAGCCCGACGGCACCTGGCCCTCGAGCGGCCAGCAGTACTCGAACGCGATCGCGCTCATGGCGCTCGCGCAGGCCGCGCAGTCCACCGGCACCGAGGAGCTGCGGGTCGCCGTCCGCAAGGGGCTCGCGTGGTTCGACACCACGCAGGGGCCGCTCGGGGGCTACCGCTACCAGCGAGACGACCCGCGGGGCGACCTCTCGGTCACGGGCTGGGTCGCGCAGGCCGTCGAGGCGGCCCGCAACGCGGGGATCGAGATCCCGCCCCGGCTCGCCGGCGGGTTCGAGATCTTCCTGCGCTACGTCTGGCTCGGCGACGTGCGTTTCTCCTATGTCTACGGCGGCGGGGCGAGCCCGGCGCTCGCCCCCGTCGGCATGCTCGTCGGGCACGTCGTGGGCAAGGACAAGGACCCTGCCACGGCCGAGGCCTGGAAGAAGTACCTGCTGGGGCTCAAGCCCGACAGGCCGCCCGAGCTCTACGGCCTCTACTACGGCGTGCGCCTGTCGATCCTGATGAACAACGCGCTCGAGGAGCCGTTCCGCACCTGGACGTTCGACCTCGCGAAGAAGCAGGTCCAGGCCGCGAGCGCCGCCGGCTCCATCCCCGTGCGCATGCACGGCAACATGAAGACCGGGCTCGTCGTGCCGACCGCGCTCGCCATCCTCACCCTCGAGCACGCCCTCTACCTTCGCTGACCCCTACTTGACGTCGGCCGGGTCGTCGGAGGTTGGGGGCGCCGGGGGCGGCGCCGTGCGCGCGGCCATCGGCTTCGACGTGAAGTCGGGGAAACGCCCCTCGTTCGCCTTCGCCCACGCTTTCACGTCGTCCACGTTCTTCGCGTTCGCGTGCGCGAGGCGGTTGAACGAGCCGATCAGGATCGGCTCCACGATCGTGCGCTCGAGGCTCGCGTCGAGGATCTTCACGTCCGAGACGACGCCCTCCTGGATCGTCCCGATGATCGGGTCGGCGATGAAGCTCGTCTGCGCCACCTCGACGTCGAAGTCGCGGATGTAGGCCTGCTGGGTCTCGTGGCCGAACCAGGCGCCCGGCGAGCTCCCGTGGCTCTCGATGCGCTTGACGAGGTAGCCGACGGCCCGCACGTCGCCGAGGACGCCGAGCGCACGCCCGGCGTTCGCCACGATGGAGAGGTTCTCCGAGCCCAGGGCGCGCACGAGCGGGATCGCGATGTCGTCGTTGCCGAACGCGGCGGCGGCCCGCACCGCGGCGTCGCGCACGCTCGGGTGGGCGTCGCGGCACGACACGGCGATCAGGGTCCGCAGCGCGCTCTCGTCGCCGAGCTTCTCGAGCTCGTGGCACGCCCAGCGGCGGATCGTCGGGTCGTGGTGCACGAGCAGCACCCGTGCCGCCTCCACCCGATCGACCGCGTTCGCCCGCGTGATGCGCGCCTCGGCCGAGGGGCGCAGCTCCGGCTTCGTCGCGGCGGTCATCATCGCCTTCACGAGCGGCGCGTCCTTGACGGCGACGCGCTTCTTCCCGCGCGCGAGCAGGTCCACCTCGGCGGCGAGCAGCCACTTGCCCCCGTAGAGGACGAGCCCGTTCTTGCGCCGAGCCTCCGTGACGGTCAGCCAGCGGTCGCCCACCTTCTCGTACCCGAGGGCGCGCCGCGCCGCGGGGTGGTCGGGCTCGATCGCCAGGACCGCCGCGTACTCCTCCTGCGCCAGGTCCGGCAGCCCCTGCGCGTCGCAGGCGAGCGCCAGCCGGAAGTGCCCCGCGGCGTCGTCCTTGCGAAGCGCCGCCCGGACCCTCTCGGCCGCCGCGCGGGGCCCTTCGCCCGCGACCACCGAGACGACGTCCGCCGCCGCCAGCCGCACCTCGCCCGCGGGGGTGGCGATGGACACCGCCCCGTCCTTCGCGCGGGTGACCGCCCCCTCGAGCACCAGGCCGTCCTTCGTCGTCACGACGTCGGCCCAGGCGGCGACCACGAAGACGCCGGCGGCGGCCACGAAGGTGCAGGCGGCCAGCGTCACGGGCAGCAGGGCGCGACGGATCATGGGCTCCTCCGGGGGGCGCGATCGCCACCTGCCATTGGAAACGACGGCCGGGCCCGCTCGCAGCCCCGATCCGGGGGTCGTACCCCCGGCGGGCCTACTTCGCCTTCGGCACGGGCTGGAGGCGGTGGGGGATCTCCTCCTCCTCGAGCACGTCCTTCAGCCCCACCCACGTCGTCGCGTCGGTGCCGATGAAGTCGCTCGCCGCGTCGCCCGCCACGATCAGCTCCGTCGCCCCCAGGTGCCGCGCGAGCTCGTAGGCCTCCCGCAGGAGGATCGCCTGCGCGCGGGGGTCGTCCTCGAACGCACCGAAGTCGTCCTCGGGCCGCGACAGCACGACGAATCCGGGGAACAGGATGATGTGCCCGCTCCGCAGCCCGAGCTTCACCCGCACGGTGGACGGCGTCTCCTTGATCTTCGTGAAGAGGGCCATCGCCGTGGTCTCGGGCGCCACGACGCCCCACTCCTCGCCCGTCTCACCGTCGAGGCAGTCGATCTCGATGCGCTTGTCCTCGGGGGCGTCGATGTTCTCGTAGCCCGCACCGAGGAGGCGGTCGAGGATCGTTCGGGTGGCACCGGCGAGGGACCGCTCGGTGGGAAGCAGCGTTTCGATGGCCATGACGGTGGAGAGGAAACCCGGCCCGTCGTCCACGTCCTACGAAAGCACCCGGCGTCGGGGTCTAGGGGTGGGTGGCCCGTCCACGGGGGGCAGTCGCTCCCGAGGAGGTGGGGCTTTCGGGCCGATGAGGCCCGACGTGGGGAGGGGGTCGCAAGCGGCGCCCGCCGGGGGCGGTAGGCTTCCCCCCATGGTGGATCGAGCGACGGACACGACCGGGGCGGGGCGAGCGTGAGTCGGGGAGTCGTCCGCATCCTCCTCGGCGTGGGGGCCGCGGTCCTCGCCGTGGTCCTCCTCCTCCAAGAGCGCGGCGATCCGATCCCCGCGGACCCCCTCGCGGGTGCGCGCGAACCCGACGCCCCGTCTTCCCTCGCGCCGGACGCGGCGGCCCGGCTGGCGTCGTCTCCGGGCGGCGCTTCCGCGCCCTCGCCCGTGCCGACTGTCGAGCTCCCCGAAGATCGTCCCTCGGTCCGCCCCGCGGAGGCCGGGATCCGAGGACGCATCGACTTTGGCGGCGCGAGCCCGTCCGGCCTCGTCCTGCGACTCTCCCGGGTGCCGGTCGGCGCCCCTCCAGGTGCTCGACCTGGATCGTTCGTCGACATCTCCATCGCACCGGACGGCACCTTCGCGGCGCCGCCGTCCGAGGGCGACACCGTCCAGTACCACCTCTCCTGGGACGGCGGGAGCGCCGAGCTCCGACGCTACCAGGGCTCGCGCGACGCCAGGGAGTTCGTCCTTCGCCTCGGAACGGCTCGGCTCGAAGGTCGGATCCTCGACGCGGAGGGGAGGCCCGTCGCCGGCGTGTACCTCCGAGACGACTTCCGCGGGGGGCGCTTCGCAGAGGCCACAGCCGTTCGCGAGGCCCTCACCGACGCCGGTGGCAGCTGGCGTCTCGAGCACCTGCCCGCGGGGCTCCACGGGATCCAGTCGGTGCGTCCCGTGGGAGCCGCCCAGGAGAATGACGTCCGATGGGAGACGGTGGACTTGGCGGCCGGCGAACACCGTACGCTCGAACTCGGCGTCGTTGCGGGCGATGCGATCTGGTCGGGTCGCGTACGACGGCGCGGGGGCGGTCCCCTGCCCGGGCCTGGACATCTCTTCCTGACGAACGGCCACTCGCAGCGGCGATCGCCGCACGACGTCGAGGGCCGGTTCCGCATCGCCGTTACTCCCGGGCCGTACAAGGTCGTGGTCGAACCCCGCAGTCCGCGTCGGGGCTTCGTGCTCGACCTGCCGACGGACCTTCGTCCGATCACCACGCCACCGGCGCCCCACGACTCGATTCTCCTTCGAACTCCCCTGGAGGCCGACGTGGTCCTCGTCGGCGGTGCGGTCTCCGGGCGTGTGCCGACCGACGAGCGTGTCGAGTACGTGCTGGGAGTCGTCGCCTTCCGCCCCGTACCTCCGGGTTCCTCCGCTCCTCGGCCGGAAGTCGATCCCTTCCTCGAACGCGTCGACGAGGACAGGCGGTTCGCGGCCGTCGCGCTCCCACCAGGCCGCTACGTCGTGGCGGGCTTGCACCTGGGCCGCATCATCGATCTCGTCGGCCCCGACGGCCAGCCCGTCGTCGTCGACGTGGTGGACGGAGGCGAGATCACGGGCCTCGAGCTGCGGGTGAAGGCGCCCTGAGGGCGCCGCGCACGCGCCGGGCCGGGGCCACCCCCGGCCACCCGGGGCCCGCCCGGCATCCAAGGGCCATGATCCTCGAATCCTTCCTCGCCATGCTCCTCACCGTCGCCATCTGCGCGCTGCTCGCGTTCGTGGCGGCTCTCCTGCTGCGCAGCAAGCAGGGCATCCTCGGCTACATCGGGGCTGGCCTGTTCGGGCAGTTGCTCGGCGCCTGGATCGCCAGCGCCGTCAAGGGAGGGTCGTGGCCCGGCAGCATCACCCTCGCGGGGTCGAGCGTCCACCTGCTGTGGACGTTCCTCGGGGCCCTCATCATCCTCGCGATCTTCCGGTACGCCCCGCGGGTTCGACGCCGCCGGGGCTGAACGCGTCCCCCTCCTCACCGCGACCGGGCGATCGCCTCCACGGCGTCGGGGTTCTCGACGGAGGCGAGGTCGCCGAGCGGCTCGTTGAGATAGCGGCGGCGAATCGTGGCGCGGACGATCTTCGCGGAGCGGGTCTTCGGGAGCACGTCCACGAAGCGCACGGCCTTGGGCTTGCTGCCCTTGCCGAGCGAGACCGCCACGGCCTCGGTGAGCTCGGCGCGGAGTGCCTCGGACTCGACGCGGCCGGGCTTGAGCACGACGAAGACGACGATGGCTTCGCCCTTCAGCTCGTCGGGGACGCCGATGGCGGCGGCCTCGCTGGCGGCGGGGTGCGCGACGATCGCCGCCTCGACCTCGGCGGGGCCGATGCGCTTGCCCGCGACCTTGATCGTGTCGTCGCTGCGGCCGTGGAGGAACCAGAGGCCGTCGGCGTCGACGTGCGCCCAGTCGCCGTGGTACCAGACGCCGGGGAACTTCGAGAAGTAGGTCTCGAGGTAGCGCTCGCGGTCGTTTAGAAACCCCTTCGTCATGCTGGGGCCGGGCTGCTTGCAGACGAGGTGGCCGATGCCGCCGCGGAGCGGCTTGCCGTCGTCGTCGAAGACGTCGACGTCCATGCCGAGGCCGGGGCCGCCGAGCGTCGTCGCCTTGAGCGGCGTGATCGGCAGCGGCGAGAGGAGGCAGCCGACGATCTCGGTGCCGCCGGAGATGTTGATCACGGGACAGCGCGTGCCGCCCACCTTCTCGAAGTACCAGTTCCACGAGTCGGGGTCCCAGGGCTCGCCGGTGGAGCCGAGGTAGCGCAGCGCGGAGAGGTCGTGCTTGGCGGGCAGGTCGTCACCGGCGCGGCGCAGCACGCGGATCGCGGTGGGGGCGACGCCGAGGTGCGTGACGCGATGCTTGGCGGCGACCTCGAAGAGACGGTCGGGGGTGGGCCAGTTGGGCGCGCCTTCGAAGACGAGCAGCGTGCCGCCGAGCGCGGTGACGCCGATCATCTCCCACGGGCCCATCATCCAGCCGACGTCGGTGAGCCAGAAGAAGCGGTCGCCCGGCTTCACGTCGAACGCGTAGCCGACCTCCTTCGTGATCTGCGCGAGGCAGCCCGCGTGCGTGTGGACCGTGCCCTTGGGCTTGCCCGTGGTGCCCGAGGTGTAGAGCACCATCGCCGTGGCCTCGGCGTCGAGCACCTCCGTGCGGAGGTCGGGGGTGCGCTTGGAGACCACCTCGGCCCAGTCGAGGTCGCGGCCCGCGGTGAAGGGCACGTCGAGGCCCGCGTGGCGCTTGACGATCACGCGGCGCACGGTGGGGGCCATCGCGAGGGCCTGGTCGGCGACGGTCTTGATGGGGACCGGCTGGCCCCGGCGGAATCCGCCGTCGGTGGTGAAGAGGGCGACGGCCTCCGCGTCGCGGAGGCGGATCGCCAGCGCCTCCGCGCCGAACGCGGAGAAGACGGGGACGGCGACCGCGCCCACCTGGAGGCAGGC
>JAYTCP010000157.1:0-6134 GCA_043736435.1 Planctomycetia bacterium
CCGCTATCCCCCTCCGCGCCTCCATCCCCGCTCTCTCTCTCCGCGCCTCCCTCCCCCTCGCCCCCTCCCTCCGGTCCCCGAGCTCCCCATGGCACCCGCCGCCCTCGCCGGACTCTCCTTCGAGGACCTGTGCGCCCACCTCGAGGCCCGCGCCGTCCCGCGGCCCCACGCCGAGCGTCTCGTGCGCGCGAGCCTCAGGCAGGGCGTCGCGGACCTCGAGAAGGTCGAGGGGCTCGGCGCGCGCAACCTCGAGCGGCTCGGCGGCGACCTCGCCCTGCGCACCACCCGCGTCGTCGGGCGCACGGCGTCGCTCGACGGCACGGTGAAGCTCCTCGTCGAGACGGACGACGGGGAGCGCGTCGAGTCGGTGCTGATGCCCCTGGCGCACCGCCTGTCGGGGTGCGTGTCGTCGCAGGTGGGATGCGGCGCCGCGTGCGCCTTCTGCGCCAGCGGCCTCGGGGGCCTGCGGAGGTCCCTGCGCACGGAGGAGATCGTGGAGCAGGTGCTCCATCTCCGCGACGAGGCCCGCGGGCGTGACCTGCCGCTCTCCAACCTGGTGTTCATGGGGATGGGCGAGCCCCTGCACGCCTACGACGCCGTCGTCGGCGCCCTCCGACGCCTCACCGACCCGCGCCTGCTCGGGTTCGGCGCGGGCCACGTGACCGTCAGCACCGTGGGCATCGTGCCCGGGATCCTCGCCCTCGCGGAGGAGAACCTCGGCGTGCACCTGGCGGTCTCGGTGCACGCGGCCGACGAGGCCCTGCGCCGTCGCCTGCTGCCGGTAGGGGGGCGCTGGCCGCTCGCGGAGGTCCTCGACGCCGCCGAGCGCTACCGCGTGCGCACGCGGCGCTTCGTCACGCTCCAGGTCACCCTCATGCGCGGCGTGAACGACGGCGTCGCGCACGCGACGGCCCTGGCGCAAGCCATCGACGGCCGTCGATTCCACGTGAACCTGATCCCGGTGAACCGGATCGAGGGCGCCCCGTTCGAGCCGCCGGCACAGGAGGCCGTCTCGGCCTTCCTCGCCGAGCTCGTGCGCCTGCGCGTCGTGGCCCACGTGCGTCAGCGGCGCGGGTCGGAGGTGGACGCCGCGTGCGGGCAGCTGCGAAGGCGGGCGGGCGCGACGCCGGCGTAGCCTCGCGCGGTCGCGGCCCGGCGGGTCGCGGCCCGGCGTGTCGTGGGGGGGCCGTCCCGCTCGAGGACGGCCACGTACACCGAGGACGCCGACGTGGCTCCTTATGGCTGCTTCCTTCCGGACCTGACCAGGTTCGAAGGCGCCAGCCCCCCGGGACGTGACCGTCCCCGAGGGGACGGCTGACGATCGAGGAGTGTAGGGCAAGCGGCGGGGCCGAAAAGGTGGGGGGAGACTGGGGGGGACGCGGGGGACAGAGGGGGAGGGTCTGGGGGGCGGCGGGGGCCCGAACAAGACACGAAACGCGGTCGACCCGGGATCCCGTGACACTTCGTGCCCCGTGGGAGTGCGTTTCCCCTCGAAGTGCCTTCAGAAGTGCCGCGGGACACCCGACTTTGGGGGGAAGTGCCCCGAAGTGCCCCGCCGCGGGTCCCTCGAGCGGCCCCGCCGCCCCCCTGACCCGCCTCTCATCGACTCCACAACCTGTTGAAGGGAAACGCGTTACGTACGCGCGTGGAATCTCGAAAAAGGGAGTGGACAGCCGGTGTCATGAAGTGTAATGTCCTGTCACGACGGGCACCCAGAGTGGGGCCTCGTGAGGGCGGGCCAGCGGCGCATGTACCTCTTCACGGGACATCGCGACCACAAGATCGACGGGAAGGACCGCATCGTCATCCCGGCGAGCTTCGCCCAGGACGTCCTGAAGGACGGCGGCGGTGTGCTCTTCCTCGTCCCCGGGGTGGACGGGCCCTTCCTCGAGGCCTACCCGGGGGACGTCTTCGGTCGGATGGCCGACGGGCAGGTTCCCAATCGGTTCGACGGCGACCTCGACCGCAAGCGCCTCTTCTTCCAGACGGCCGAGCGCGCCGAGCTCACGGGCCCCGGGCGCATCCAGATTCCCAAGCGCTACCTCCCGCTCTTCCCGAAGGGCAGCGTGCGCGTGGGCGGCATGAACACCTACCTCGAGCTCTGGGATCCGGAGCGCTGGGAGGCACGGCTGACGCGGCTGTCGGGGGGCGCGGGCGCCCCGACGAAGGACTGATCCCCGGATGTCCCCGGGGAGCGACGATCTTTCCCATCTCCATCGGCCGGTCCTCGTGCGCGAGGTGCTCACGCTCCTCGAGCCGAAGGACCACCCGGACCCCCTCGTCGTCGACGGGACGGTGGGGTTCGGCGGTCACGCGGAGGCCATGCTCTCCGCGTGGCCGAAGGCGCGGCTCTTCGGCCTCGATCGCGACGCCGACGCGCTGCGCTCCACCAAGGAGCGGCTCGCGCCGTTCCAGGGGCGGTTCCGCCTCTTCCACGCCTCCTACGCCGAGCTTCGCGACGTGCTCGAGGAGGCGGGGGAGGGGCGACCCGTCTCGGTGCTCCTCGACCTCGGCGTCTCCTCGCCGCAGCTCGACCGTCCGGAACGGGGCTTCTCCTACAAGGCCCTCGACCGCGTCGCGGACATGCGCTTCGACCCGTCCTCGGGGGCTCCCACCGCCGCGGACGTCGTGAACGCCGCGACGGAGAACGAGCTCGCGCGCTGGCTGTTCGAGCTGGGCGGCGAGCGTCGGGCCCGGGCGGTCGCGCGCGCGCTCGTCGCGGCGAGGCCCGTTCGGACCGTGAGCGACCTGGTCGCGGCCGTGCGCAGCGCGGTGCGTCGCGACGCGTCGGGCATCGACCCGGCGACGCGCACGTTCCAGGCGCTGCGGATCGTGGTGAACGACGAGGCGGGTCACCTCGAGCGCGGGCTGGACGCGGCGCTGAAGGTGCTGGTGCCGGGCGGACGGCTCGCGGTGGTCGCGTTCCACTCGGGCGAGGAGCGCGCGGTGAAGGAGGCGTTCCGGCGGGCGGTGGGCGAGGGACGGGCGAAGGTGGTCACGACGAAGGGGATCCGGCCGACGGAGGACGAGGTGGCGAGGAACCCGCGGGCGGCGCCCGCGCGGTTGCGGGCGGCGGAGGTGGTCCGGCGCGACGGTGCGACGGACGAGGGCGGCGGGGCGGGGCACAGGGAGGCGAAGCCGTGAGGATCTGGGTCGCGATCATGGTCGGAGTGGCGGTCCTGTCGACGGCGGTCGTCAGCGTCCGGCTCCACCACCACGTCGCCCAGCTCCGCTACCGGGTCTGGGGCCTCGAGGAGTCGCGCCAGCGGGCCGAGCGCGAGCTGCGGCTCGCGCGCGCCGAGCTCGAGGCGCAGAAGGCTCCGCGGCGTCTGCTCGAGCGCTGGTCGGAGATGAAGGCCTCCGCCGCCGCCGTGGCGTCGGCGACCCCGGCCCTGCCCGCGACCGTCGCGCCCTTCGTCGAGCCGGCGGCCGAGCCGGTCTTCGCGCCCGCGACGCCCGAGGTCCCCGCGGAGCCCGACCCCGAGGAGCCGCCCGAGGACGCGCCCGCTGAGGGCGTCCGATGACCGCGCCGGCCCGTCCCGTCACCGAGCTGCCGCGCACGATCCCCGTCGGGCTCGCCCGCCGGACCATGCGCACGGTGCAGCGCGTCCGCAGCAACCTCTTCTTCGGTGCGCTCCTCGTGCTGTTCCTGGGCATCGTCGGACGCCTCGTCCACGTCCAGATCGTCCACGGCGCGGAGTGGCGCGGGTTCGTCGCCGACCAGCAGCGCCCCGACCGCGTGCGGGCCCTCCGCGGGCCGATCGTCGACCGCAACGGCCGCGCGCTCGCCATCTCGCGCCCGGTGCGGCACGTGATCGTCGACGCCGGCGGACGCTGGAACCCGAAGACGAAGGCCTTCGACGTCGCCATCGACGACGTGCCCCGGTTCGCGCGCACGCTGTCCGACCTCCTCGAGGGCGACCCGACGCCCGCGCGCATCCGCCAGGACGTCCAGGCGCGGCGCGGCCGTGGCGACTTCTCTCCCTCCGGCACGGCCCTCGTCACGATCGGGCGCGACATCGACGACCCGCGGGTCATCTCGAGGCTCGACGCCACGCGGCTGCCGGGGCTCCTGATCGAGGTCGCCGACCGGCGCGACTACCCGAACGGCTCGTGGGGCGGGTTCCTCGTCGGGATCGCGAGCGCGGAGAACGCGTGGTCGCCGGTGAAGGGGCGCGACGGCCTCGAGCGGGGCCTCGACGCGTTCCTGACCGGCCAGGCGGTCACGCGCAAGTGGGCCGTGGACGGCCGGGGGCGCCGCTATGCGTCGAAGCTCTCGGGCGATCAGGGGCCCGACGCCGAGGGGCGGACCGCGTGGCTGACGCTCGACCTCGTGATCCAGGGGTATGCGGAGCAGGCCCTCGACCGCCTCATGGACGAGTGGCACCCCAAGGGCGCCGTCGCCATCGTCATGGACCCCGCGACGGGGGACGTGCTGGCGATCGCGACCCGGCCCACGTACGACCCGTCCAGGCTCAAGGCCCCGAGCCTCGCCACGCAGTGGGCGACGGAGGTCGGTTCGACGTTCAAGCCGTTCACGTTCGCGCGGGCCCTCGACCTCGGTCTCGTCGGCCTCGAGGAGCGGTTCGAGCTGCCGCGCGAGCGCAGCTTCCGCATCGGCCGGTCCGAGGAGACGATCCACGACTCCCACGACGGCGGCGAGGCCCATCCCGGCGGCACGTTCCGCGACGTGGTGGCCCAGTCGAACAACCCCGACTCCGCCGAGGCCGGCCGGCGCCTCGGCCACGAGGGGATGCTGCGCCTGCTCGAGGACCTCGGGGTGACGAAGCCGTTCCCGCTCCCCGGCTTCGCGGCGCGAGAGGCGAGCGGCTACCTGCCGCGCAAGGACCGCCGGGGCGCGTTCGACCACCTGCGGTTCGCGTTCGGCCACTCCGTCACCATGACGCCCCTGCGCCTCGCCTCGCTCTTCACCGCCTTCGCCCGCGACGACTTCGCGCCGGTCGCGCCGCGTTTGATCCTCGCCGTCGGCGGCGAGGCGGTGCCCGAGGCCGAGGTCGGCCCCACGATCCTCCGCGACCCCGCCAAGCGCCGCGCGATGCGCGACGCGCTGCGCATGGCCGTCACCGAGGGCACCGGGCGCAAGGCGGTGCTGTCGCCCAAGTACGACATCGCCGGCAAGACGGGGACCGCGAAGATGCCGCCCGCGGCGGGCGCGGACCGCTACTACTCGTGCTCGTTCGTCGGCTACGCGCCGGCGGACGACCCGCGCCTCGTCTGCCTCGTCATGGCCCAGGAGCCGGGGCTCAAGGCCGATCGCAGCAAGCCCTACGGGGGCGCCGTGGCGGGGCCCGCCGTGCGCACGATCCTCGAGCGCACCCTCGAGGAGTACATGGGCGTGCCCACGAAGGACGGCTCCGTCGCGCCGACTGTGCCCCTCGGCCCCGCGGCGCCGTCCGACCTGCGCGACCCCGCGGCCGACGAGGAGGCCCGATGAGCCGGCTCCCCGACGTGCCGCGGACCGTAGAGGCCCTCGCGACGCTCCTGTCGTCCGCGGGCGGACGGGTGGTCGCGCACGGGATCCCGGCCGGGACGGCCCTCACGGGCCTCGCCGACGACTCGCGCGAGGTGCGTCCCGGCAACGCGTTCTTCGCGCGCGCGGGCAGCAACGCCGACGGCCTCGCGTACGTGCGCGCGGCGCGCGCGGCCGGCGCCGCCCTCGTGGTCGCCCGCGAGCTCGTGGCCGACGACGTGCCGACCCTCGTGGTCGAGGAGCCGGAGGTCGCGCTGCGTGCGGCCGCCGACGCGTGGTACGGCCGTCCGCAGGACACGCTGCGGCTGGTCGGCGTCACGGGGACGAAGGGCAAGACGACGACGACGTACCTCGTCCGCGCGGCGCTCGCCGCGGCGGGCCGGCGCACCGCCGTCCTCGGCACGATCGCGTACGACGTGGGGGACGGCGTGCCCCGCCACGCGTCGAACACCACGCCCGGCGCCCTCGAGCTGCGCCGCCTCCTGTCCGAGGCGCGCGACGCGGGATGCACGGCGTGCGTGATGGAGGTCAGCAGCCACGCGCTCGACCAGGGGCGCTGCGAGGGGCTGGTCTTCGAGGCCGGGGTGCTCACGAACCTCGCGAGCGACCACCTCGACTACCACAAGACCCCCGAGGCCTACTT
>JAYTCP010000158.1:0-4393 GCA_043736435.1 Planctomycetia bacterium
GCGGGAAGCCGAAGCCCTCGGAGAGCGAGGGATAGACGAGGAGCGCCGCGTGGGCGAGGAGGGGCGCGAGCTCGTCATCGGGCGGCGCGGGCTCGACTCGGATCCCCGGGTCGCGACGGACGGCGCGCCGCAGCGCGGGCTCGGGCTCCCCCACCAGCACCCAGTCGAGCGGCAGGTCGGCGGTGGCGCGCCGCGCGGCGAGCCACGTCGCGAGGCCCTTGCGTCGCGTGGTGGCGCCGACGAGCACGCCGAAGGGGCGCGCGTCAGGAGCGGCGTCCCCCGCGGGGCGCGCCTCGGCCCGCGCCCGCTCGTAGGGCGTGGGGTCGAAGCCGTGGGGCACCACGTGCACGCGGGGGGCGGCCTCGGGATGGAGCGCCAGGAGGTCGTCCCGCGTCGCCGTCGAGGGCACCACGATGGCCGCCGCGCGCCGGACGTCCCGGGCGAGCCACCAACGGTGCTTGCGCGCGCGCCAGCGGCCCTCGAGGGGCCCGTGGCGCACGAAGGGAAGCTCGTGGACGGTCACCACCACCGGGAGGTGCGTGCGGGGGAACGCCGACCACGGCGAGAGGAGCACGGTGGCCGGGAATCGCTCGAGCATGCGGCGGAGCGTGCGACGGAAGCCGCGCGCGGAAGCGAACTCGAGGTCGTCCGCAGGCCCCGTGACCGCCACCCCGTGGTGGAACGTGAGCCCGCAGGGGAAGGGGATCGGCGCGAACAGGACCACGGGGGGCGCGTCGGGGAGCCGCCCGAGCCCGTCGAGCCAGCCGTCGACGGCCCGCCCCGCACCGCGACGCGGACGCTCGACCCACGGCGTCGCGTCGAGCGCGATCACGCGGCGTCGTCCGCCGCGCCCGCCCACGCCGCGCGCGTGCCCTCGGCCGTGCGCTCCCAGGAGAACGCCGCGGCCCGTGCGCGCCCGCGCGCGACGAGGGCCGCGGCGAGCGCTCGGTCCTCGACGACGCGTCGCAGGGCGTCGGCCATGGCCTCCACGTCGTACGGGTCCACGAGGAGCGCCCCGCCCTCCGCCACGTCGGCGCACGCGGTCCCCGCGCTGGTGACGACGGGGATCCCGTGGGCCATCCCCTCGAGCACGGGCAGGCCGAACCCCTCGCCGAGCGACGGATAGAGCAGCGCGCGGGCGCCCGCGAGCAGCCCCGCGAGGCGGGCGTCGTCCGGCCTCTCCTCCCACCGCACGCGAGGCGTGCTCCGCAGGCGTGCGACCACGTCGTCGGATCGCCAGCCGACGGCGCCCGCGACGACGAGGTCGACGTCGAGCCCGCGCGCGAGCGCGCGCGCGTGGGCGTCGAGCGTGCGCGCGAGGTTCTTCCGCGGCTCGAGCGTGCCGATCGCGAGCACGTAGGGGGCGCCCGCCGCGGAGGGTGGGGCGTCCGGGCCCGGCTCCGCGCGAAGCGTCCGCGCCGCGAGAGGCACGACGTCCACCCGGTCCGCGGAGGCGCGGAAGCGCTCGACGAGCGCGATCTTCGTCCGCACGCTCGGCACCACGATCCGCGCGGCGTGGCGCACCACGGCCCGCGTGACGGCCCGCAGTCCCCGCCGCATCTCGGGGCGATAGCAGGCGGGCAGCTCCTCGAACAGGACGTCGTGGACGATGGCGGTGAGCGGCGCCTGCGTCGGCCGCAGCCACGCGTAGTCGGTCAGGTGGAAGACGTCGCACCCCCAAACGAGCCGGTCGGCGCCGAAGCCGAGGCGGGCGAGCATCTCCGCGACGCGCGACGGGAGCGGCGCGTCCCCGAGCCGGGCGTGGGCGGGCCTCGGTCGCGCGCGGGCGGCGCGGACGTCCGCACGGTCCCGGAGCTGGTAGCCGTAGAGGTGGAGCCGGTCGGTAGGGAAGCGGCTGGAGATGGCCGCGGCGAGCTCGCGGACGTAGACGGGGATCCCGCCCCGCCCCGCGTACGTCGGCCGCCAGTCGAGCCCGATGCGCATGGGCGCATGGTAGTCCGCCGTGCGCGGCCGACCCGCCGGGGACTCCGCGCCCGGCGTACGGCTCTACTTCGGTGCGGTCCGCAGGGCCTCGTACGCGCGCTCGACCTCGTGCCACTCCGGATGCGCCAGGAGCGCGGCGTACAGGTGGGTCTTCGCCTCCGCGAGGGCGGCGGGGTCGTCCTTGCGGCGCGAGGCCAGGAAGAGCCCGAGGTTCCCCCGGGCCCGCGTCGGGTGCTTCGCCGCCTTCACCGCGTTCCGGTAGCCCTTCTCGGCGTCCTTGAGGTTGCCGAGGTGACGATGCGCGACGGCGTAGGCCGTCCAGGCGCGCTCGTTCTGCGCGCGGAGCTTGAGCGACTTGACGGCGCTCGCGGCGGCCTCCCGCCACCGCTCGGCGAGGAGCAGCGCCCCCCCGAGGTCGTCGAGCCACGGGGAGTCGTCGGGCTCGAGCTCGATGGCCCGCTGGAAGGACGCCACGGCCTTCGGGTACTGAGCGTCGTCGACGTAGGCGTAGCCCAGCGTGCCGTGGAGCACCGCCGCGTCGGGGTGGTGGAGCAGCGCCCGCCGCAGGTTGCGCCGGGCCAGGAACGGCCGCCGTTGGGCGCGGAACAGCCGCGCGATGCGCTGGGCGGGCTCCAGGTCGGTCGGGTCGCGGCGCGCGGCGCGCCCGTACGAGCGGATCGCCTCGCAGGCGCGCCCCTGCTCCTCGAGGGCCTGCCCGACGATCAGGTGGAGCTCGGAGCGCTCGGGGAAGCGCCGCAGGATGTCGGCCGAGATCTCCTCGAACCGCTCCCAGTCCTTCCAACGGAACTGGACCTCGAGCCGACGCACGGCGATCCGCGGCTCGCTCTGGAACTTGCGCCCCGCCCGTTCGAGGTAGTGGTCGGCCGACGCGAGGGTCCCCCGCTGGAGCAGCGCGTCCACCGCGGCCAGGAGGGCGGTGGGGTCGTCCCTCAGGAGCGCCGCCTCGAGGACGGGGTCGGGATCGGGGGGGGCGATGTCGAGGGACAAGGGAGCAGCGTACCGCGAGGTACCCGGGGCCCGACGATTCGTGGGGGGCCGCGCGGGGCCGCGGGGGCGCCGCCTCGTGCGGCCCGGCCTGCGCCCTACGGAGGCGTCGTCATCGACGAGGCGTCCGCGACGTCGGAGAGGTAGCGGCTCCACGGGAAGTTCTTGCCCGGGCAGGCGGTCGACTTGCAGTCCGAGTGCCTGAGGACGCGGTCGGCCGGGATCCCGTAGCGGGCCATGAGCCACCGGGTCAGCTGGACGACGGCGTCGTACTGCCGCGTCGTGGGCCGGCCCCCCTTCTCGAAGTCGCCGACGAGGACGATCCCGACGCCCTCCTCGTTGTAGCGGTTGTCCGCCGTCTTCGCATGCGCGCCTTGGATCTGGCGCTCCCAGCGGGGTCCCATCTCGACCTGCCCGTCCCGGGTCTGGGTGCCGTTCCCGATCACGAAGTGGTAGCCGCAGCCGTTCTCCCAGCCCTTGTCGCGGTGGACCCGGTCGTACTTGTCACAGGAGCCCTCGTGGTCGTCGCTGTGGTGGACGACCACGTACTTCCAACGGCGTTCCGCCACCGCGGGCGCCCACGCGGGGTCGCCGGCGGCGCTCCGCGCGCGGGCGGCCGGCGCGGAGACGGGCGTCGGCGCCGGGGCGCGCGGGGCCATCGCGACGATCGGCCTGAGCGGGACCAGCGGGAGGGGCGGGGGCATGACGAGCCGGGCCATCGCCGCCTGCTGTGCGCGCGCGGACGCCAAGGACGAACGTACGAGCTCGCCGCCGCGGGCGGGAACGAGGAGGGCCGAGCCCTGGCGACGGGCCGGCTCGCCCATGGACAGCGTGCGCCCGTCCACGAGGACGCGATCGCTCCCGGGGAAGAACCGCGCGCGGAACTCGGGGGACGCGAGGAGGACGCTCGTGCCCGCGTCCTGGATGCCGAGGCCTAGGAAGCGGGCGAGCGCCGTGGCTTCCATCGGGCCCGAGATCGGGGTGGGCGGAATGGAGGGGGCGGCGGGGCCCGCGGCCCTGAACCCGTCGGACGGGGTGGACGGCGCGGACGCGAACCCACCGCCACCCGAAGTCGCGCCTCTCGACGACGGGCCGCCCGGCACGGTCCCCCGCGCGGCCGTGCAGGCCGAGAGCGCGCAGGCCGCGAGAATCGCCATCGCCGCAACCGGTGTCCGCATGTCGTGCGCTCCCACGCTCCGTCGGGTCGTAGGAACCCGCGGGCGCCCTCCGTGGACGCGGGACCGCCGCCGAGACGGCCTCGCACGTCGTAGGGGATCGGACGCGGCGCGGCGATTCCGCACCCGGATCCGGCGGGAGCGGGTGCGATCCGCTCCGGCTTCCTGCGCGACGCGATGGCGAAGGTCGGGTACGGCGCCTTCCGCCCGTAGACTGCCCCTCTGCCCCCACCGCCCCCGATCTCCCCCCGCCGCTCCGCTGCCGAAAG
>JAYTCP010000159.1:0-6413 GCA_043736435.1 Planctomycetia bacterium
GCCCGCCCCGCCGCGCCCCTACTTCTTGCGCTTGGCCAGGAACGCGTCCATCCGAGCGAGCTTGTCCGGGTGCTCGAAGAGGCGCATCTGGTGCTCGACGTCGAGCCTCTCGAGGTGGTGCTCGGAGGCACCGTGCGCGCGCGCGAGGAGCGACGCCTTCGTGAGCCGCACGGCCTCGGGCGCCGCCGCGAGGATGGGCGCGAGCCACGCGGCCACGGCCGCGGGGATGTCGGCGTCGAGGACCACGCGGTCGACCAGGCCGATGCGGAGCGCCTCCGCGGCGTCGATCACCGCGCCGCTCAGGAGCAGGCGGCGCGCGTGCGCGAGGCCCACGAGGGCGGGCAGGCGGCGCGTGCCGCCGGCCGCGGCCATGATCCCGAGGTTCACCTCAGGCTGGCCGAAGCGGCTCGAGTCGCCCGCGATGCGGAAGTCGCAGCAGAGCGCGAGCTCGCACCCGCCGCCGAGCGCGAAGCCGACGACGGCCGCCACCGTGGGACGGGGGAAGCGCTCGACGCGGGAGAACAGCCGGCCGTTGATGGCCTTTGCGGCGTCCGTGGCGCGCCGGTCCCGCAGCTCGGCGATGTCGGCCCCGCCGGCGAACGCCTTCCCGCCCGCGCCCGTGAGCACGAGGGCGTGGACGTCCTCGCGGCGCTCGAGGGCCTCGAGCGCCGTGTGCATCTCCTCCACCATCTGGAGGTTGATCGCGTTGCGGACCTCGGGACGATCGAGGGTGATCGTCGCAACCGCGCCGTCGACGGACACGCGCAGGGCGGAGGGCATGGTCAGGCTCCGGGCACGAGGACGATCTTGCCGAACACGTCGCGCGCCTCGAGGCGACGGTGCGCCTCGGCCACCTTCGACAGCGGGAGCACCGAGTCGATCACGGGCGCGAGGCGGCCCATCGCCACGTGCGCGAGGACCTCGTGGACCTCGCCGAGGCTTCCCATCGTCGAGCCGAGGATCGACAGACCCTTGAAGAAGACGAGGTTCATGTGGACCTCGACCTTCGGGCCCGACGTGGCGCCGCAGGACACGACGCGGCCGCCCTTCGCGAGCACCCTGAGCGAGCCCCCCATGGTCGCGGCGCCCACGTGGTCGATCACGACGTCCACCCCGCCCTTGCCCGTGATCTCGCGCACGCGCGCTACCACGTCCTCGCGGACGGAGTCGATCACGTCGTCCGCGCCGAGCGCCTTCGCCTTCGCGGCCTTCTCGGGCGTCGAGGTGGTCGCGATCACGCGCCCCGCGCCGACCAAGCGCGCGATCTGGATCGCCGCCGTCGAGACGCCCGAGCCCGCGGCGTGGACGAGGATCGTCTCGCCCGGACGCATCTCGGCCCGGGCGACGACCATGTGCCAGGCGGTGAGGTAGACGAGCGGGAACGCGGCCGCGGTCTCGAAGGACAGGTGCGCGGGCAACGCCAGGACATTGCGCTCGGGGGCCACCACGAACGGCGCGCACGTGCCGTCGCGCGTCTCCCCGAAGATTCCGTACGCCTTGCACAGGTGGTCCCGCCCCGAGGCGCACACCGCGCACACGCCGCACGAGAGGCCCGGGGCGAGCACCACGCGCTCGCCGACCTTGCGCGCGACGACACCGGGCCCGACCGCGTCCACCACGCCCGCGCCGTCGCACCCGGGCACGAGCGGCAGGGGGAACGCGTGGCCGGGCACGCCGCGCCGCACCCAGGTGTCGAGGTGGTTGAGGCCGGCGGCGCGGACCGCGACCCGCACCTCGCCCGGGCCGGGCACGGGGTCGGGGACGTCCTCGAAGACCAGGCGGTCGAGGCCGCCATGCTCGCGGATCCGTACGGCACGCATCGGGAGCCTCCCGCCCCCTGATCGTCGCTTCCCGGACGTGGGGGCCGTGGCGAAGGTAGCAGGGGCGCCCCCGGCGTACACCGCACGCCCACGTCCCCGCCCGCCGCCTTTCGGGTAGGCTGGCCGCCCCATGCCGAACCGCCCCGCCGCCGCAACGATGAAGGCAGCCGTCTACCACGGCGCGAACGACCTTCGCATCGACACCGTCCCCGTCCCCGCCATCGGGCCGGCCGAGGTGCTCGTCCGCGTGGCCGTGTGCGGCGTCTCCACCGGCGACGTGCGCCGCGTCCAGGCCGGACAGCGGCCGTTCGGCGGCATCCTCGGGAACGAGATCGCCGGCACCATCGAGCTCATGGGCGCCGAGGTCGACGGCTGGCGCGTCGGCGACCGCGTCGTGGTCCGCACGACCCGCGGCGAGCCGGGCGAGGTTCCCGCGGGCGGCGGCTTCGCCGAGTTCGTGCGGGTCCCCGCCGAGTTCGTCGACTCGGGCCTCGTCGAGATCCCCCGCGACGTCAGCTTCGAGGAGGCGATGTTCCTTGTGCCGGTGAACACGTGCCTGCGCGGGATCCGCCTCCTCGACCTCGACGAGGAGGACGTGGTCCTCGTCGCGGGCGTGGGCTCGCTGGGCCTCATCCTCCAGCAGCTCGCCATCCGCGAGGGTGCCACCGTGGTGGCGGCCGACCCGCTGCCCGGCCGCCTCGAGATCGCGAAGGAGCTCGGCGCCGAGCGCGTCGTCGACCCGAAGACGGACGACATGCGCGAGGCCTGCCGCGAGCTCACCGAGGGCCGTGGCGCCGACGCCGCGATCGTGGCCGGCGTGGGCGCGGGCCCCGTCCGCGACGCGATCCACGCGACGCGCACCCGAGCGAAGATCCTCCTCTTCGGCCACGCGGCGAAGGGCGAGGAGACCGCCGTCGACATCGGCGACGTGTGCCTCGACGAGAAGTACCTGATCGGCTCCCACAGCTGGAGCGAGGACGAGGCCGACGAGGCCGACGCGGTCGTCTTCCAGGGAGAGATCGAGCTCGAGAGCCTGATCACGCACCGCTTCACGCTCGACCAGACGGCCGAGGCCTTCCGCCGCGCCGGCGCGCGGGGCGACGACGTGGGCAAGGTCGTGGTCGTTCTCGAGAAGAAGTAGGGGGCTCGAGAAGAAGGCGGGTCCTCGCGAAGAGGTAGGGGCGACCGTCGCGGTCGCGGAGTCCCGGGGGCGGCGGGGGCAGGCCCCACCCACTCGGCCCCCCGCGCCCCCGACATTCCCCGCGCGGGCCGCGTTCCCTACGCGGGCTTCTTCTTCCGCGCGAGTCCCAGCCCCTTCAGCGCCAGCTTGAGCAGCACGAAGAACGCCGCGAACGTCGCAAGCTCCTGCGGAAGGTTGTGGAAGACCGAGTCGTCGTCCTTCTGCCAGATCCACCGGGACATCGTGTAGGCGAGCAGCCCGCAGACGGTGTCACCGAACCACAGCATGAACGGACGACGCATGGGGACCTCCTGCGCCCCCATCCTACGCGGAGAGCGGCGGGCTTCCCCTCCCCCCGCGTCCCCGTCAGAGGCGGGCGGCGGAGAAGCCACCGTCGAGGGGCAGCGCGACCCCGCTGATCCAGCCGGCGGCGGGTGAGGCCAGGAACGCGACGGCCGCGGCGACGTCCTCGGGGGTGCCGAGGCGACGGGTGGGCGTCGCGGCGAGGACCCGCTCGAGGAACGCGGGGTCGGACAGCACGCCCTCCGTGAGCCCCGTCCGCACGTACCACGGGGCCACGGCGTTCACGGTGATGCCCGAGGGCCCCCACTCGCGGGCGAGGTTCCGCGTCAGCGCGAGGAGCCCCGCCTTCGCGACGGCGTACGGCGTCCCCGTCGGCAGCGCCGCGAGCCCCGCGACGCTCGACACGTGCACGATGCGCCCCCACTTGCGCGCGGCCATGCCCGGCATCACGAGGCGCGCCCACTGGAACGACGCCGTGAGGTTGAGCGCGATCAGGGCGTCCCACTCGTCCATGCGATACGCCTCGGCGGCCTTGCGCACGTTGCCACCCGCGCACGAGACGAGCACGTCCACCGGGCCCGCCGTCTCGACCCACTCCTTCACGGCGCGCGCCGAGTCCTCGCGGTCGGTGACGTCGAGCGGCATGGTCGAGCACTCGACGCCGAGGGCGTCCACCCTCGCGGCCGTGCGCGCGAGGCCCTCCTCGCCGCGCGCGACGAGCACGAGCCGCGCGCCCCGTTCGGCCAGCGCGAACGCGATCGCAGCCCCGATGCCGCGCGACGCCCCGGTCACGAGGGCGGTCTTCCCGTCGAGGCGGAGGGCGTCGGCGCTCATGCGCGTGGATTCTCGGCTGCCTGCGCCGGAGGCGCAATGGGGGCCGGGGTCAACGGCGGACCGGCTCGGCGATCAGCAGCCCTTGAACGTGGGCTTGCGCTTCTCGAGGAAGGAGGTCATCCCCTCCTTCGCGTCGCCGGTCTTGAAGAGCTGGGCCTGCAGCTCGCGCTCGAGGGCGAGGCCCGACTCGAGGGGCAGGGCGCCGCCGGTCTGGCAGGCGCGCTTGATGGCGCCCGCGGCGAGCGCCGCGCGGTTGGGCAGGCAGAGGGTGCGGGCATAGGCGATCACGTCCTGCCAGAACGTCTCCGCGGGGAACACGTCGTTGACGAGGCCGAGGTCCTTCGCCTCCTCGAACTCGAAGTTGCGCCCGCTCACCATGAGCTCGATCGCCTTGCTGACGCCGAGCATGCGGGTGAGGCGCTGGGTGCCGCCCGTGCCCGGGAGCACGCCCAGCGCCACCTCGGGGGCCCCCATCTTCCCGGCGCCGCGCCTGGCGAAGCGCAGGTCGGCGGCGAGCGCGATCTCGAGGCCGCCTCCCACGGTGTGCCCATTGAGCGCGGCGATCACGATCTTGGGCGTGTGCTCGAGGCGCAGGAGCGTCTCGTTCGCGTGGAGGCAGAACCAGTACTTCCAGGTGGGGTCGGCCTTCTGGAGCATGGCGATGTTGGCGCCGGCGCAGAAGAAGCGCTCGCCCGCCCCCGTCACGACGATCACGTCGGCTTCCGCGTCGAACCGGGCGCGGACGATGGCCGCGTCGAGCTCCTTCATCATCTCGTGCGTGTACGCGTTCGCGGGCGGATCGTTCAACGTGAGGACGGCGATCCGGTGCTCGAGGCGGTAGTCGACGAGGGCCATGGCGGTCTCCGCGGGAGGGCTGCGGTACGGTGCCAGAGCAAACGCCGCAACTTTCAAGAAAGTTGCGGCGTTTGCTCTGGCACCGTACCGCCAGGAAAGCTGTAGCGTTTGCTCTGGATCCGCACCGCTGGTTTGCCCTGGCTACGGACCTCCGGTGTATCGTCCTGGCATGGATCGAGTCCGTGTCGCCCGAGAGGCCTTCCGGCCGGCCACCCGGCGCCATCTCGAGTCGGCCGACCTCCCGCGCCGGAAGGCCGCCGGGCAGTACTTCACGCCACGCGCCATCCGGCAGCGCCTCCTCGACCACGTGCGGCTCGTGCCGGGCATGCGCGTCCTCGACCCCGGCGCGGGCACGGGCGAGTTCCTGCTCGACGTCCTCGAACGCGAGCCCGAGGCGCGGGTCGAGGGGTGGGAGGTCGACCCCGACCTCGTGCGCCTCTGCCGCGACGAGCACGGCCTCGCGGGCGTGGGGCTCCGGGACGCGCTGACCGCCGACGTCGTCGAGCCGTACGACCTCGTGCTCGGCAACCCTCCCTACTTCGAGGTCCGGGGCCGCGAGGACCTCTCGGCCCGCTACGGCGCCGTCGTGTCGGGCCGCCCGAACGTGTTCGCGATGTTCGTCCAGCTGGGGCTCGACGCGGTGAGGCCCGGCGGCACGCTCGCGTACGTCGTCCCGCCGTCGATGAACAACGGGGCCTACTTCCGGGCGCTGCGGCGGTGGATCCTCGGGCGGGCCGCCGTCGAGCGGCTCGAGATCCTGCGGGACGCGCGGCTCTTCGACGGGGCCGAGCAGTCGGTCCAGCTGCTGGTCCTCAGGAAGGGCCAGCGCTCGGACCGCCACGTGTTCCGCGCCCGCGGGGCGCGCGGGGCCGAGAACCCGATCTTCCTCGAGGATCCCACGGCCCTCGCCGGGCTCGTCGAGGGGTACGCATCCCTCGCCGAGCTCGGCTACGAGGCAAGGACGGGCCGCTGCGTATGGAATCGCCACAGGGACGACCTCCGACGCGAGCCGGGCCCGGACGTGGTCCCCCTCCTGTGGGCCCACAACGTGACCGACGGGGGGCTCCGCCTGGCCCCCGATCACCCGAGGCGACCGCAGTACGTGCGCGAGCCCCGCCCCGACGTCGGGCCGGCCATCGTCGTCAACCGCGTCACGGGGGCCGTCGGCTGCGGGGCGCTGCGCGCGGGTCTCGTCGCTCCCGGGGTGGCCTTCGTCGGCGAGAACCACGTGAACGTCGTGCGCCCCCGCCCCGGCGGGCCCGCGCCGCACGCGAGCCTCGAGGAGGTCCTCCTAGGGCTGCGGTCGCCCCGCGTGGCGAAGGCGGTCCGGATGCTCACGGGGAACACGCAGCTCTCCGCCCAGGAGCTGACGCACGTCGTCCCCGTGCTGCCGCGACGGTCGGGGGGCAAGGCGCCGTCCT
>JAYTCP010000160.1:0-3155 GCA_043736435.1 Planctomycetia bacterium
CCGGGCCCTCGCGGCCGACCCTGCGCGTGCCCGGGTGATCGCGCAGGCGGGCTGGCGGCGGACGTGGGCCGAGCACACCTGGGAGCGCCGGATCGACGCGCTCCTCGCGGACCTCGCGACGTAGCCCCGGCTGTCCAGGGGCCGGGACGCTGGCAGGATGGCGGCCATGCACCGCCGCACCCGGGAGATCGCCGCCGCCCTGCTCGCGCTGGCGGTCGCCGTCGGCATCGCGCTCCTCTACTTCGTCCGGTGATCCGCTCCCCGGGCCGTGGGGCCGAGCCCTTGCCGGACCTCCCTGCGCGTGCGAGAACGTGCGCATGCGCCTCCCCGGCCCGACCCTGGCCCTGCTCGTTCTCGGGACCTGGGTCGCCTTCGCCCCCGCGGCCGTCGCCGACATCGCCTCGCCGCCCGGTCCGCTCGAGTTCTCGCGGCGCGTCTGGGGGTGGCTCGTGCTCGCGATCGTCGCCTTGGCGTTCGCCGCGTGGATCTGGGCGAACCATCGCCGGAAGGTGGCCCTCGAGCGCGCCGACGCCGCCGGTCGCAAGGGCGGCGGGGACGTGGGCTGACGCTGCCCCCCCCTCACTGGAGGAGGAGCCCGATCGCGGTCGAGACCGCGTTCGCGAGCACGCTCGCGACGAGGCCGCGCCACCCGCCGAGGCCGCCCAGGATGGCCAGGATCACCGCCTCGGCGAGCACCACGCATGTCTCGAGCAGAAGGACCTTCCACGGGTAGCCCCAGTCGAGGAGCACCTGCTCCCAGATCCCCCAGAGGATCGGGTGCGTGAGGCCACTGGCGAGGATCCCGGCGACGGCCAGCCGCACGCGTCGGCCGGGCACCCATCGCAGGGTCCACGCGAGCGCGACGAGGAACGGCACCTCGATCGCGAGCGTGAGGAGGTACGCCTCGAGCTGCCCCGGCTTCACGCCGCGACCCCCGCCGGGAGGTCGTCCCGCGCGCGCGCCGGGCCCCCGAGCGCGAGCAGCAGCACGGGCACCTCCACCCACGCGTGGAGCGCGGCCGCGATGCCGTAGACCGCACGCGCGTCGCCGAACGCGGCGGCGAAGCCCCAGAGCGAGACCCCGGCCG
This sequence comes from Planctomycetia bacterium, assembly GCA_043736435.1. Taxonomy (GTDB): domain Bacteria; phylum Planctomycetota; class PLA2; order PLA2; family JAEUHO01; genus JAYTCP01. Next base: position 1,088 of record JAYTCP010000160.1, read on the forward strand.
CCGCCACGAGGATCGCCGTGAACGCGCGCCGCGAAGGCCACCGCACGAGGGGGCGGGGTGCGCCGGACGCGCCCGCGCGGGAGAGCCGCGGGAGCACGCCGATCACGACGGCGTAGTGACAGCACTGGAGGTACGTCGCCGCCGCGAACAGGTGATCGGCGCGCGACCACGCGAAGAGCGACCGTGGCACGAACACGCCGATGTGGGCGTCGAGCGGGCCCGTGCGCAGGAGGGCTGCGTCCACGCGTCTGCCGCCGACGAGGGCGAGCAGGGGATCGGCGGCACCGAGGACGAGGGCCGCGGGCACGAGCAGGAAGACGAAGCCGCACGCGAGGAGCGCCCGCCGCCGCTGCGCCCCCTCGAGCCGCTCGGCGAGGAAGCCGACGGGCGTGGCGTTGTGGAGCACCGCGAGCACGACGAGGACGTCGAGCGGCGCGAGCAGCGCGCCGACCCCCACGACGAGTGCCACGGCCGCGGCGACGGCCCCCGCCGCCCCCCCCTTCCCCGCCACGGCGGGTACCACCGCGATCGCGAGCGCCGCGACGAGGAGCAGCTCGAGCTGGATCTCCTCGTGGGGGTCGGTCCACCCGAGGACCGTGAGGGTCCGCAGGCCGACGATCCCCGCGAGCAGGATCCCGAGGATCGCGCGCAGCGAGCGCCGCGGGCGGCGGCCGAAGCGCTCGTCGACGTAGCGCAGCTCGGTGCCGACGTGGACGGCGCCGAGCGTGGCCAGCGTCGTCGAGTAGACGAGGAGCGGGGCCGCCGAGGCCGCGAGCGCCGCGACGAGGACGAGGCCGGCGACGAGGGCCGGGTGCGGGAGCGGTGCGCGGAGGGTGGGGGCGGCGGGGGAGGGGGCCGGCGGCACGGGAGGAGGGTACCCGCCCGCCGCGTGAGGGGGCGGACCGCGCGGCCGCGGCGCCGGAGGATTCGATGCGAGGGGCCGCCGCCGCTGTACCGTCCTCGCGATGCGCCTGTCCGTCCGCTACGGCCTGCTCCGTTTCTGCTGCGTCGTCGCCCTCGGCGCGAGCGCGGTCCTCGTCGTGGACGGCCTGCGCAAGCACCCGGCGTTCTGCAGCCTGGAGGCGGCATGCGAGAAGGCGCGGACGAGTGCCCTGGGCACCCTCTTCGGGGTGCCGACGTCGTGGGTGGGGCTCGGCGCGTTCGGCCTCCTCTTCCTGCTGGCGCTGCTCCCGGCGCGGTTCGGCTCGCGTCCCGTAAAGCTCGGCGCGATCCTCGCGGGCGTGGCCGGGATCGGGTTCGTCGCCTACCAGGCGCTCGCGCTCGGCGGCTGGTGCCCGTTCTGTCTGGTCGCGGACGGCGCCGCCGTCGTCGCGGCCCTGGTCGCGCTCGGCCTGCCGAGGAAGATCCCGAAGACGAAGAAGGGGTCCGCGACGGGGAGGCGCCTGCCGTGGGTGGCGCTCGCGCTCGCCGCCGTCGCCGTGCCGTGGTTCCTGGGCCGGCTCGCCCCCGATCGCCCGCCGCCCGAGGCGGTCCGCAGCCTCCGCCGGGCGGGCGAGCTCTCGATCGTCGAGTTCCTCAACCCGTTCTGCTCGCACTGCCGGGCGACCCACGGCCGCCTCGATCGCGCGCTCGCGAGCGTCCCGCTGCCCATGCGGCGCACCCGCGTGTACGTCTGGCACCAGAAGAAGCCGCCGCTGTGGGCGCGCGCCCTCGCGTGCGCCGAGGCGGAGGGCAAGGAGGACGCCCTCTTCCGCGAGCTCTCCGCCTCGGACGACCTGGCGGGGCACGACGCGACCGTTTTCGAGGCCGTGCGGCGCGCGGGCCTCGACGTCCCCGCCTTCGAGGCCTGCGCCAACGGGCCGGGGCCGTGGCCCCGCCTCGACCACGACCGCGAGCTGGTCCTGAGCTCCGACCTCGAGGGCCTCCCCACGGTCTGGGTCGGCGAGCGCGCGATCTTCGGCGAGGTGGACGAAGCCGACATCGCGGACCTCGTCGCCGGCCAGGTGGAGCGCCTCCGCGCCCGGAAGTAACCGGTAACCGAAGGTGTCAGACACAAACGTGCAGTTCTCGCACGTCCTGCGCGGTTGTGTCTGACACGTTCGGTTAC
>JAYTCP010000161.1:0-2144 GCA_043736435.1 Planctomycetia bacterium
CCCGCGTAGGAGGGATCGCTTCGCGGCGGCGACTTCGGCACACAGACACCCCCTTGGACACGCCAGGGCCGCAGGCGCGGCCCCCAACCTCGTTCCTTCTTGAATCAGTCGGGCTAGGGAGACGGCCCCGGCCGGGGAGGCCGAGGCCGTCATGGTAGCGGGGGCGGGAGTCGAACCCGCGACCTCCAGGTTATGAGCCTGACGAGATACCACTTCTCCACCCCGCGTTGGGTCGAGAGGGGGAGACCATACCCACGTCCTGCCGTTCGTAAAGTCTCGGTGCCACCACCCCCCCCGGAGAGCACCCGGGACCAACGTTCCCGTCCGGTGACGTCTGGCAACCGCGTAACCGATGCTGCCTACCGAACTTGCGGTCCTTTCGTCCGCTGCACGCCACCGCCAATCCTGGGTACCTTAGTCACGGCTCGACAGCCCTCCGAGACAGTTCGGTTGCGAGGATTCCCTCGCGGTTCCGGGCCCCCTCGCCGGCGCCGAGCGATTGCGGAAGGTTCGATGCCCCACCCCGGGAGTTCGAGCGTGGTCGGTGAGGTCATGCCGTTTCGCGAGGTCATGGACGGCGACCCCGATCGGGGGATCGCCCTCTTCGACCTCGACCTCCACCTCGTCTACGCGAATCCCGTGGCGCGGAGCCAGCTCTACGACGGCGACGGCGTGATCCTCGGCGAGCTGCGCGACGCGATCGCCGCGTTCCGCGAGCGCCTCGAGCGCTCCGAGTACGCACCCCCTCCGGGCGAGATCCTCCTCGGCATGGACCCCACGCGCCGCTGCCGCGCGACGGTCGCGCATCTCGTGCGTCCCTCGGGGAGGTGGTTCGTGGTGCGGGTCTCGCCCCCCGGCCTGTTCGCCGAGCCCACGATCCGCCGCCTGCAGACGCGGTTCCGGCTGACGCTCCGCGAGGCGCAGGTGGCGCTGGCGGTCGCGCGCGGGCACACGAACGCCGAGGTGGCGACCCAGCTGGGCATCACCGAGAAGACGGTCAAGAACGCGCTCATGGCGGTCTTCGTGAAGTGCGGCGTCCGCAACCGGGTCGAGCTGGCGCTCAAGGCGCACGACGCGCCGCTGCCGCCGCCGCCCACCGGCGCCGCACCGATCGTCCACGACACGGACAACGGTCGGGACTGACCCCGCACAGGGCCTCCCTCGGATCCGCGGCCGGATGAACGTGCGCGCATCGCTCGCGTCCGGGTAGGACGGTCGCGATGGACCTCGCGCGCCCCTACGAGACCACCTGGGAGGACTGGGTGCTCGGCGGCGGCGCCCGCGCGTCCTATCCGCGCCCTGAGCGCCCGCTCGTCGTCGAGATCGGGCCGGGCGAGGACGACTTCCTCCTCGACATGGCGCGCGAGCAGCCGGGGACGAACTGGCTCGGCATCGAGTACAGCCACAAGCGCGTCGCCCGCTACGCGCGCCGCGCCGCGGCCGCCGGCGTCGGCGCCGACAACCTCCGACTCATCTGGCGTCCCGCGGCCGATCTCGTCGGGCCGTTCCTCACGCCGGGCGTGGTCGCGCGCTACCACGTCCACTTCCCGGACCCGTGGCCGAAGAAGCACCACGCGCGCCATCGGCTCGTGCGGCCCGCCTTCGCCGCTTCGCTGGCCGCGTCCCTCGTGCCCGGCGGCGCCGTGGTCCTCGCCACGGACAGCCCCGCGTACGCCGTCGAGATCCACGCGGCGTTCGCCGACGTTCCCGGCATGCGGAGCGCCCATCCCGACCCCGGTTGGGTGAAGGCGCCGCCCGGCGAGCGCGTCACCGTGTTCGAGGAGCGCTGGCGCGCCATGGGCCGCGACATCCACCACCTTCGATACGACAGCGACGCGGGGTAGGGCACCCGGGAGCGCGGCGGATCCGGTCAGCGCGGAGCGTTCGGGATCGTGGGGGCGGCGGGGGCGCTCGCGGGGGGCGGCGCCGTCGCGACCCGGCGCACGCGACCGTCCTCCCCGACGAGCCACGCGGCGCCGTCCTCGGCCGCGACGACGGCTCGCGCACCCGGGGTCAACGCGAGGGGCAGGCCCGTCGTCCCTTCGATCCCTGCCGGCGTGAAACGGTGGAGCCGCAGCCGGCGGCTTCCCTCGAGCACCACGATGCGCAGCGATCGGCCGCCGTCGCTCGCGGCGGGCACGAGC
>JAYTCP010000162.1:0-7066 GCA_043736435.1 Planctomycetia bacterium
TGAAGGACCAGGCGAGCGCGGGGGCGGACGTCCTGCAGCTGTTCGACACCTGGGGCGGGCTGCTGTCCCCGGCCGACTACAAGGCGCTCGTGGCGCCCGCGGCCGCGCGGGTGATCGCCGGCCTGGGAGCCGGGCACCCCCCGGTCATCCTCTTCCCCGGCCTGGGCGCGGGTGCCCACCTGGAGGCCGCCGCCGCCACCGGGGCCGACGCGCTGAGCGTCGACTGGCGCACGGATCTCGCGGACGCGTACGCCCGCGTGGGCGGCAAGGTCCGCCTCCAGGGCAACTTCGACCCCGCCGCCCTCTACGCCCCCCCGGCTGCCATCGCCTCGAAGGTCGCGGCCATGCTGGACGCCGTTCCGGCCGGTCGCTCCCACCTCGTCAACCTCGGGCATGGCATCCTTCCCGACGTGCCGGTCGACCACGCCGCGGCCTTCGTGAAGGCGGCGCAGGCCTACCGGCAAAAGGGAGCGCGCCCGTGAACGACACGCCGTTCGTCGACCGTCCGCCGGACCGGAGCGACCTCGCGCGCGCCCTCGAGCTCACGCCCCGCTACGACAAGCCCGGCCCGCGCTATACGAGCTACCCGCCCGCGCCGCACTTCGTGGACGAGATCGACGGCACGGTCGCGGCCGAGGTCTACCGCGCCCGCGGGTCCGACGCGCCCCCGCTGTCGCTCTACGCGCATCTGCCGTTCTGCGAGTCGATGTGCACCTACTGCGGGTGCAACGTCGTCATCAGCCGCAACCACACGATCGTGGAGCGCTACCTCGCCGGCCTCGAGAAGGAGATCGACCTCGCGGCCCGCGCGCTCTCCGGCGGGTCGAAGGAGGTCGTCCAGTTCCACCTGGGCGGCGGCACCCCGACCTACTTCTCGCCGTCGGAGCTCGAGCGCCTCCACGGCCTGGTCGCCGAGCGTTTCACCTTCCGCCCGGGGGCCGAGATGGCCCTGGAGGTGGACCCCCGCGTCACGACCCGCGAGCACGTGACCACGCTGGCGCGGCTGGGCTGGCGCCGGATGAGCATGGGCATCCAGGACTTCGACCCGCAGGTCCAGGAGGCGGTGAACCGCCGCCAGACGCTCGAGGCCACGCGGGACCTCGTCGCGCACGCGCGCGAGGCCGGGTTCACGAGCGTGAACGTCGACCTCATGTACGGGCTCCCCTTCCAGCGCCTCGAGACCTTCCGCCGGACGTTGGACGACGTGATCCGCGAGCTCTCGCCGGACCGCGTCGCGATGTTCGGCTACGCGCACGTGCCCTGGCTCAAGGCGCACCAGCGCAAGCTCGACGACGCGACCCTCCCCACCGCGAAGGAGCGCCTGGCGCTCTTCCAGGCCGGCGTCGAGGCGTTCGTCGGCGCGGGCTACGACTTCATCGGGCTCGACCACTTCGCCAAGCCCGACGACGAGATGGCCCGCGCCCGGGCCACGGGCGACCTCCACCGCAACTTCATGGGCTTCCACACGTCGGCGGGCTCCGACATGGTGGCCTTCGGCATCACGGGCATCGGCGACACGGGCGGCGTCTACCTCCAGAACCGCCACACGATCGTCGGGTGGGAGCGCGACCTCGCCGAGGGCCGCCACCCGGTCCAGCGCGGCTACCGCCGCACGCCCGACGACCACCTGCGCGGCGCGATCATCCAGGAGCTCATGTGCAACGGCCGCGTGGGCCCCGCGATGCTCGAGGCCGGCGGCACGACGCCGTGGCGCACGCGCTTCGCCTCCGAGCTCGAGCGGCTCGCCCCCATGGTCGCGGACGGCATCGTCCACGTCGACGACGCGGGGCTTCGGTTGACCCCCCTCGGCCGGCTGTTCGTGCGCAACGTCTGCATGGTCTTCGACGCCCACCTCGGCACGCCGCCGCCGCGCGCGAAGAGCCCGGACGCGCCGCGGTACAGCCGCACGGTGTAGGCGTAGCCTCTCGTCCATGTCCCGCATCGGCGTCGTGCTCTCGAACCTGGGCGGTCCGGAGGTCCCGGAGGCGATCCAGCCGTTCCTTCAGAACCTGTTCTCCGACCCGATCATCATCCCGATCCGACCCGGCTTCCTGCGCCGGTTCGTCGCGCGCAGGATCAGCAAGGGGCGAGCCCCGAAGGTCGCGCTCGACTACCGCAAGATCGGCGGGGCCTCGCCCCTCGTCCGCCTCACCGACGCCCAGGCGCAGGGCCTCCTCGCCATCCTCGAGCGGCGCGCGCCGGGGCGCTACGCGACGGCCGTGGCCATGCGGTACTGGAAGCCCTTCACCGAACAGGCGGTGGACGCGCTGCTCGCCGCGGGGTGCGATCGGTTCCTCCACCTGCCGCTGTATCCGCAGGAGTCGCTCGCGACGACCGAGTCGTCGAGCCGCGAGCTGCGGCGCGTGCTAGGCGCCAAGGCGAAGGACGCGCCGTTCTCGGAGGTGCGATCCTACGCCGTCGATCCCCGGTACGTGGCGGCGCTCCGCCGGACGGTCGAGGAAGGCCTCGCGACGATGGCGGCGGCGGGCGCCCCGGCGCCGTACGTGCTCTTCTCGGCCCACGGGCTCCCGGAGAGCTTCCAGCGCAAGGGCGACGGGTACGTGAGGGAGATCCAGGCCACGCGGGAGGCCGTCTGCCGCGGCATGACGTGGGTGACGGGGCTCTCCTTCCAGAGCCGCGTGGGCCCCGTGGCCTGGGTGAGGCCCTACACGGACGTGACGATCGCGGAGCTGGCGGGCCGGGGCGTGAAGTCCCTCCTCATGGTCCCCCTCGGCTTCGTGTCGGACCACTTCGAGACCCTGTTCGAGATGGACATCCTCTACGGGGACCTCGCGAAGGAGAAGGGCATGACGCACGTCGGCCGCGCGCCCTCCTTGAACGCCCGACCCGACTTCCTCGACGCCCTGGCCGACCTCGTCTTGGAGGCGACCCGATGAGCACGGACCCGCCCCTCGATCGCATCGTCGTCGGGGCGGGGCTCTGCGGCCTCGCCGCGGCGTGGTGGGCCCGGCGCGGAGGCGAGCGCACGGCCCTCTTCGAGGCCGCCCCGCGCGTCGGCGGAGTCGTGCGCACCGAGCGCGTCGGCGGCTACCGCGTCGAGCGGGCGGCGGGCTCGTTCCCCTCGACGGCCGAGCATCTCCTCGCGATCCACGCGGGGCTGGCGCAGGCGCCTCCCATCCGCCCCCCGAGCATGGAGGCCGCCCGACAGTACATCCTGACGCGGCACGGCCTCGAGGCGCTCCCCCGCACGCCCCCCGCCTTCCTCGCCTCGCCGCTCCTCTCGGCCGGGGCCAAGCTACGGATGCTCTCCGAGATGGCGCGGGGCCCCGACCACGTGGGACGCGCGAGCACGATGCACGGCTTCGTGCGGCGGCGGTTCGGCCTCGCGGTGGCCGAGCGCTTCCTGCGCCCCATGACGCTCGGCATCTACGGCACGCGGCCTGAGGATCTCGGGCTGGCCGACGCGTTCCCCGCGCTCGACAGGATGGACCGCGCGGGCAGCATCCTGCGCGGGATGGGCAAGAAGAAGGGGTCGACGAAGCGCTCGATCCTCGTCTTCGAGGAGGGCATGGAATCCTTCCCCAAGGCGATCGCCGCCGACCTCGGCGCCGCGGTGCGGACCGGCGTCCCCGTCACGGGGCTCGAACGCACCGGCACGACGCTGCGCGTGCACGGCGCGGACGGCGTCCTCGGGGAGGCGCGAGCCGTGACGCTGGCCACCACGGCGGGCGAGCAGGCGCGCCTGGTGGCTCCCCTCTCCGCGAAGGCCGGCGAGCTCCTCGGCGCGGTGCGCTACGTGCCCATGATCGTCGTCGCCGTGGGACTCGCGCCCACGGATGCCGCGCGGGTCCCGAAGGCCTTCGGCTTCTTGAAGGCCCCGGGCGCGCGGGAACGCATCCTCGGCGCGTCGTTCCCCTCGTGCCTGAACCCGGGCGTGGCCCCCGAGGGGCACTTCCTGATGAACGTCTTCGTCGGCGGCGGGGCCGACCCGACGGCCATCGACCTCGACGACGACGCGATCCGAGGGATCGTCGAGCGCGACCTCTCGTCGGTCCTGCGCGGCCCCGTGAAGCCTGACATGCTCTCGATCTACCGCTGGCCACGCGCCATCCCGATCCTCGCCCCGGGCCACCGCGTGCGCCTCGGCGACGCGCAGCGCCTGCTCGCGCCGCTCGGGATCCGCCTCTCGGGCTCGCACGTCACCGGCGTGGGCATCCACTCCTGCGCGGCCCCGCCGACGACGGGGTAGGGGCGCCTACCCCGCGTGCGCCCCCGCGCCGCAGGCATCCGCCGATCGCGCGCCCCACCGGCCCCGGGCCGAGGAGGAGCACCGTGCCGCAGGATCGCACCGTAGAACGTCGCAAGGAACCAGGAGTAGTCGTCGCCGACCCACTTGTCGGCCGCCATCGCCGCGAGGATCTCGACGGTGGCGAACATGGCGATCGCCACCGCGACAAGCCCGAGCACACGGACGAGCACGATCCCGGGCCGGAAGCCGCGAGATCACCGCGGCGCGCTCCGCGCCCAGGCCGCGGCGGCGCGTGCCACCTGGTCGATCTCGGCGTCGCCATGCGTCGTCGAGACGAACCAGGCCTCGTACGCCGACGGCGGCAGGTAGACGCCGGCGGCGAGCATCGCCGCGTGGAAGGGCCGGAAGAGGTCCGTACGCGTCGCCTTCGCCTCGGTGAGGTTGTTCGGCGCCTTCGGCGCGAACCACAGTCCCATCATCCCGCCGCGGCGCGGCGCGACCGTTTCGATGCCGCCGCCTCGCAGCGCCGCTTCTAGCCGCGAGGCCATCTTCTCGGTGGCCGCCGCCATCGTCTCGAAGGCGCCGGGCGCGAGCAGCGCGCGCAGCGTGGAGAGGCCCGCGGTCATGGCCACCGGGTTCCCCGACAGCGTGCCCGCCTGGTAGACGGGCCCCTCGGGGGCGATCTGCTTCAGGAGGTCGGCGCGGCCGCCGTAGGCCCCCACGGGGAAGCCGCCTCCGATCACCTTGCCGAGGCACGTGAGGTCGGGGCGCACGCCGAACAGCGCCTGCGCGCCGCCGCGGTGCACGCGAAACCCCGTCATCACCTCGTCGAACACGAGGAGCGCGCCGTGCTCGTCGCACAGGCGTCGGAGTCCCTGCAAGAACCCCGGCTTCGGCTCGACGAAGCCCATGTTGCCGACGATGGGCTCGACGAAGATCGCGGCCACCTTGCCGCGGTTCGCCTCGAACGTGCGCCGCACGGCCTCGAGGTCGTTGTACGGCACGGTCAGCGTCGCGGCCGCGACGGCGGCGGGCCCCCCGGGGCTGTCGGGGGTGCCGAACGTGAGCGCGCCGCTGCCGGCGGCCGAGAGGAACGAGTCGGCGTGGCCGTGGTAGCACCCCTCGAACTTGATGACGCCGTCGCGGCCCGTGGCCGCGCGCGCGAGGCGGAGCGCCGCCATGGTGGCTTCGGTGCCGCTGCACACGAACCGGATCCGCTCGAGGTGGGGCATCGCCGCGAGGATGCGCCGCGCGAGCCGTGGCTCGTCGGGCGAGGGCGTCCCCGTCGCGACGCTGCGGCGCATGCGGCGCGTCACGGCGGCGAGCACCGCGGGATGGCCGTGCCCGACGGCCATGGGCCCCCACGCACCGATGCAGTCGACGTAGCGGTTGCCGTCCACGTCCGTCAGCCACGCGCCCTTCGCCGCGCGGATCACCGGCGGCTCGCCGCCGACGCTCTTGAACGCGCGCACGGGGCTGTTCACGCCGCCGGGGAACAGGCCACGCGCCACGCGGTTGAGCGCCCGACTGCGCGGCCCCGCCCCGCCCGTGCCGCTCCCGCTAGACACGGTCCCACCGTCCGGAGCGGATGGCCTCGGCGGCGTGGCCCGCGAAGTACGTCAGGATCCAGCGCGCGCCCGCGCGACGGATCCCGATCAGCGTCTCGTACGCCGCGCGGTCGAGGTCGAGCCAGCCGCGGTCGGCGGCCGCGAAGAGCGACGCGTACTCGCCGCTCACCTGGTAGGCCGCCACGGGCACGTCCACCTCGTTCGCCGCGTCGCGGATCAGGTCGAGGTTCGGCCCCGCAGGCTTCACCAAGACCGCGTCGGCCCCTTGGGCCACGTCGCGTACGACCTCGCGCAGCGCCTCCTCGCGGTTCGCGGGGTCCATCTGGTAGCCCTTGCGGTCGCCGCGGCCTGGCGTGCTGCCCGCCGCGTCGCGGAACGGCCCGTAGAAGGCGGACGCCGTCTTCGCCGAGTAGGCGAGGATCGCGGTCCCGGCGAACCCCTCGGCGTCGAGCGCCGCGCGGATCGCCGTGACCTGCCCGTCCATCATGGCGCTCGGGGCGACCACGTCGGCTCCCGCGCGCGCGTACGCGACGGCCTCCCGGGCGAGGAGCGGCAGCGTCGCGTCGTTGTCGACGTCGTCGCCGTCGAGCACGCCGCAGTGACCGTGGTCCGTGTACTCGCACAGGCAGACGTCGGCCATGCGCACGAGATCCGGCGCCGCCGCGGCGATGGAGCGCAACGCGCCGGGCACCGGGCCGTCGGGATCCCACCCGGGGCTGCCGAGGTCGTCCTTCTCCGACGGGACCCCGAAGAGGATCACGCCGCCCACGCCGAGCGCCTCGAGCCGCAGCGCCTCGTCCGCGACGGTGTCGGGGCTCCACCGCGTCTGGCCGGGCATCGAGGCGAGGGGAACACGGACGCCGGTCCCCTGCTCGACGAAGAGCGGCGCGATCAGGTTCGCGGGGTGGAGGCGGGTCTCACGGGAGAGCCGGCGCAGCGCCGGCGTGCGACGCAGCCGACGAAGGCGATCGACGGGATCCATGCCGAGAGCCTATCCGGTGATCGCCGGGCGGCGACACGGGACGCGGGGGGCAGGGCCCCCGGCGCCCCCCCCATCCTCAGCACGCGGCCGTCCCCCCCAGTGCGATCGCCACGGCACGGACGGCCTCCTGCGCATCGGGCGGCACGCCGACGGGCGCGGGTCGGCCTTCGCGCGCGAGCGCACGCGCGGACGCGTCCCCGAGCACGAACACCGGCGGGCCGCCCGGCCCCGGCGGGAAGGCCTCGGGCCCGAGGGCCGTTTCGAGGGCCTGGCCGGCCGCAGGGCTGCCCACGAGCCACGCGCGAG
>JAYTCP010000163.1:0-3401 GCA_043736435.1 Planctomycetia bacterium
GGCGCGGGCGCCGGGGTGTGCCGGCCGCACCCGGCGCAGGCCACCGTGGTGCCCATGCGCTGCGCGGTGAGCGTGAACTCGAAGCCGGGTCGGCCGCAGGAGGGGCAGTCGAGCGCCTCGGGACCGCCGAGGAGCGGGTCCCACACCAGGGGAAACGTCACCGGGGCGCCGTGCGGGGGGACGGCCACGACCTCGACATGCACCTTGGGAGACACGAGGACGAGCACGGTGGCGAGGGACGTCGACACCCGCAGGGTGTACTTGTCCCCGAGCTCCGCCAGCATGCGGTCGCGCTGGCGGACGGTCGCGGCGACCTTCGCCGCGATCTCTTCGGGCGACGCGGCTCCGCGCTCCTCGCGGAGCTCCCGCGCGAGATCGTCGTGGTATCGGGCCGTCCGCTCGCGTTCCCGCGCGAGCAGACCCTGCAACTCCGCCTGTCGGGCGGAGATCGAGGCGGCGAGGCGTCGCCCCAGCTCGTCGGACGCGATCCGGTACGCGTCCTCGACGGAGAGGGCGGGCGCCAGCGGCAGGGCCTCGAGCCGCTCCGACGACCAGGACGCCGAGAGCGCCGCGTCGAGGGAACGGCGCGCGATGCGGCCGGTGGCGAGGTCGACGCCGACCGTCATGACGTCGTCGGCGCGTTCGTCGCTCTCGTAGACGACGTGGAACGTGAAGGCCGCCGTGTGGTGCTCGAACGGCCGGGCGGACTCGATCCGGGAGGTGGCGTCGGCGATCCGGAACGCGCGGAGGCCGCCCGCGGGCAGCGTCGTCGACAGGCCCACGAGGAACGTGCGGGCGGCGCGGCCCGCGCCCTTCGCCTCGCGCAGCATCGCGTCGAGGACCGTGCTCCCGGGGGCCACGAGATCGACGCCGGGCTCCTCCCGCGCGACCTCCGGCTCGCCGGTCAGCGCCTCGAGGCGCACGACGCCCTCCGGCACGAGGTTCGGGACGACGCCGTGGATGCCGGGCGACACCTCTTCGCAGAGACCGCCGGTCGTCTCGATCCAGCGGAGGGCGAACTCGAGCGGTGCCGTCATGAGCCGAGCACCTCGTCCTCGAGGCGACGCAGCCGCAGGTACTCCTCCTTCGCGAGCACCAGCCGCTCGCCCAGCTCGTCGATGCGTCGGGCCCCCTCGTCGTCGGAGGAGGCGCCTGCCCAGGCGTCCATGGCGACCGCCTCGAAGGTGCGGTCCTCGTCGAGACTGCCCAGGATGAGGTCGACCTCGCCGACCACCAGCTCGAACAGGTTGATCTTCCGGTCGAGGATCCCGAGGATGCGGTCCTCGATCGTCCCGACCGCGGCGAGGTTGACGACGAGGACCTCGCTTTGCTGACCGACGCGGCTCACGCGACCGATGCGTTGCTCGATCGACATCGGATTCCACGGCAGGTCGTAGTTTACGACCGTGGAGCAGAACTGGAGGTTGCGTCCCTCGCTGCCGACGTCGGTCGAGAGGAGGACCGGGGCCTCTCCCCGGAACAGCTCGATCTGACGCTCCTTCTCGCCGCGCCGCAGGTCGCCGTGGAGGAGGGCGGGACGGATCCCGCGCTCCCGCAGCAAGAGCTCGAGGCGCTCCTGCGTGGCGCGATAGCGGGTGAACACGATCGCCTTGCGAAGGGGCCCGGCTCCCACGGCCTCGCCGGTCGGCTCGGTCAGCAGGCGCAGGAGGGCCTCCTCCTTCGACCCCATTCCCATGGCATCGGCCCGCGAGGCGAGCGCGTCGCCGCCCCCGACCTTGCGGAGCGTGGGCGCCGAGGCCGCCGCGCTCGACCCGATCTCCATCTGGAGCGTCTGGAGGGCCATGGCGGACGCCTCCCCCTTGCCATAGAGGTCCCTCACGAAGGCCGTGACGTCCCGGTACAGGGCCGCCTCCGCCTCCGTCGGCACGACCCGGAGGGTGCGCGCGACGCGGCGGGTGAACCGCAGGCCGCACGTCGCCCGCCGGTTCCGGATCATCACCTCGGAGACGAGCGCCCGCAGCCGCGCGGGGTCCTTCGGCGTCAGGCCGTCCCCCGAGGCCACGTGCTCCCGCCGGAAGCTCTTCGGCGTATGAAGCTGGCCCGGTCGCAACAGGGTGATGAGGTTGTGCAGGTCGTCGAGGCCGTTCTGGACGGGCGTGGCGGTCAGCATGAGGAAGTACTTCTTCCGCAGCCCGGCCGCGAACTTCCACGCGACGGTGCGCCGGTTGCGCAGGTGATGTGCCTCGTCCACGATGACCAGGTCGTAGGGCGCGTCCGTGATCCACGTCGCGTGCGGCTCGCGCTTCGCCGTGTCGAGCGACGCGATCACCCGGTCGTTTTGGGTCCACGCCCGTGCGCCCGCCGCGCGGAAGCCGGGATCGTCCATCGTCGCAAACTCGAGGAGGAACTTCTCGCGCATCTCCTCCCGCCATTGCGGGACGAGCGACGAGGGGGTCAGCACGAGGATGCGCCGCGCCAGCCCCCGCACGACGAGCTCGAGCGCCACGAGGCCGGCCTCGATCGTCTTGCCGAGCCCCACCTCGTCGCACAGCAGGACCCGCCCCCGGTGCTGGGTCAGAGCGCTGCGCGCCGCACGAACCTGATGCTCGTAGGGTGTGAGGCCCCGGGCGACCTCGAGGGCCAGCAGCCGGTCAAAGCCCGGGGACATCGACAGGCGGTGCGCCTCCCAGGACAGCTCGACCCGGGCCCGCCCGTCGAAGCGACCCTCGCGGACGGCACGGAGGAGAAGGGACGCGTCGGCGAGCCCCGCGCCGGGGCCGCCCGACGGGGCCGGGTCCTTCTGCCGGGCGATGGGGGCCCGCGGGACCGGGTCGTCGGGCACGACGCGCCAGACGGCGGGGCCCTCGAGGACGAGCCGACGGGGTCCCGGGGTCGAGCCGACGACCCGAGCGAGACCGGGGCCGCGCAGGCGGCTCTCGGCTGCGTCGAACGTGAGGCTCGCTTCGGCGCCGCCCGCCCCACGCACGATCAGCCGCGAGGCGAGGGGCGCAGCGGGCGCCACTCCGCGGGCGAGCGACGATGCGGGGGACGTGCACGCATCCAGGTACGGCGCGAGCGCCCGAACGAGGGCCGCGTCGAGTTCTAGGGTGCCCTCGGTGAGCGCGGGGAACGCCGCCTCGACCTCGATGGTGTCGCCGATCCGGAGGGCGGTGTTTGGGAGTGCGACCACACGGGAAGCATAGGCGTAGCAGCCGACAGGCTCCAGGGGCGTGGGGCGTGGGGCCGCGAGCGCAGAGGCGCCGGGGGCATGCGGGGGCCACGGGGCCGAGGGGGTGGGGGGCGCTGGGGGCGGGGGGCCGCCGTGGGAGCGGCGACCCGGTCGACCCGAAGGACACGGGACCGTCGCCCCCGCGCCCTCCGCGCGCTATCGGGAGCCCCTGAGCGGGCGGCGCCAGGGCGCGTCCGAGGGAGCATCCGCT
>JAYTCP010000164.1:0-2499 GCA_043736435.1 Planctomycetia bacterium
TGCCACGGCGCGACTCGCGGGTACGTGCGCAGGGCCAGCCCGCGGAAGTCGATCAGGAACGATCCGTCGGGCTCGACGCGCTGGCGCGCGGAGCCGACGAGGAGCTCCTCGCCCTCGATGCGCGGCGCCGCGCCGGTCACCAGGGACGCCGTGGCGAGCGGGAGGCTCATGACGGTGCGGCCGCCCCAGCGCCCGAAGGTCGGCGCGCGCCGGAACGTCCCGTCGGAGTCCTCCACGGCGTTCACGAACCCGACGACGGTCGCGGCCTCGCCGAGCCGGCGCACGGGCAGATTGGCCCCCACCCGCCCGATGGCCCCGGGCGGCGCGACGATCCCTCCGGTCCTCAGACGCTCCACCGCCGGGACGGCGCGCACGGGGAGCTCGTAGGCGGGGGTCGCCGCCAGCTCGATCCCCACCGCGAGGCTCAGGTCGCGCCACACGACCCCCAGCTCCTCAGCCTTCGCCCCCTCGATCTCGCGCTGCTGCCGCTTCGCCTCCGTGAGCTCCTCCCCGGGCGGGAGATCGTCGGGGCCGGCGCCGCGATCGAGCTGGAGCACGTCCACGAGAACGGCCTTCACCCCCGCCTTCTTCATCACCTCGAAGATGGGCGCGTTGACCGATGCGAGGTCCCAGGGCCACGGCTCGCCGGTCATGTCCTGGACGCGCCGCACGTCCTCCTCGACGACCTGGCATAGCACGATGCGCGGGTCGGGCGGGCGCGCGCCGGCGAGGCGCCGCGTCCGCAGGTCGGTCAGGCGCAGGTCGAGGGCCTCGCCGATCGTGGTGGCCCGCGCAAGCGACACGAGGAGCGTCACCCCCACGCCGATGCCGATGCCGATGAGCGCCCGCCGCAGGCGGGAGGTCTCGACGGAACGCGGCGCGGCGGCGGAGGGCATCGAAGGGCGAGAGGAGTCGGGGGGCGGCGGGGGACGGCCGAAGCCCGTCCCGGGTCGTCACCCGTTCATCGCGGAGCCATGCCGAGGCTCGACTGGAACCGCGCGAGGCGCGCCTCGGCCGTGCCCGGACGCGCGGCGTACGCGCCGAGCGAGGGCAGCATCCCGTCGAGGCGTTGGGCGCGCTGCGCCGGCGACTCGTGGGTGGCGCCGCCGTGGACGTGCGGGTTCGTCGCCATGCGGGCGAGCAGCGTGCGCAGGGCCGTCCAGTCGTACATGACCTCCCACAGGATGCGGCTGCCCTCCTGGTCGGCCTGACTCTCGACGGACGGGTCGTAGTTGTGCTCGACGGCCTGGCCCGCCACCTCGGACACGGCCGTCGTGAACAGCTCCACGAGCTTGCCCTCGAACCCGAGCTTGTCCGTGGGGAGGAGTGCCCCGACGACGCCGGCGATCGCCCCCACCTTGCCCTGGAACTGGCGGCTCTTCTGGAGGGCCTGGACACCGTGGCGCAGCCGCACGTGCGCCAGCTCGTGCGCAAGCACGCCGGCCAGCTCGTCCTCCGTCTTGCACGCGAGCACCGCGCCGCGGGTGATCAGCACGAAGCCGCCGGGGCCCGAGACGCCGTTGATCTCGTCGCTCGCGAGCACCTCGAAGTGGTAGCCGCCGAAGTTCGCCGGCATGCCGGGGCTGCATCGCACCACCGCGTCGCCGATCCGACGCACGTAGCGACGGCGGTCCTCGTCGGGATCGACGCCGAACTTCGCGATGGCCGTCGCCGCGACCGCGCGGCCCACGTAGTACTCCTGGTCGGGCGTGAGGTCCTTGCCGATCTGCTCCACGTAGTTCTTCCCGATCGCGTTGGCGACGTCGCCCAGCTTGCCGCCGATCTTCTCGCCGTCGCTGCCGCCGAGCTTCTTCCCGATGCCTCCGCCGAGCTTCCCGAGGAGGCCGCCCGCGCCGCCCAGGGGATCGGAGCGGCGCTGCGCCGACTGCGTGGGCTCCGGCGTCGGCGGCAGCCGCGTCGGGAGGCCGTAATCGACCCCGCGGCGGCCGAGGTCGCCCTCCATGACGAAGGCGATGCTGTCGTAGCCGTCGAGCGCCGCGGTGGCCGCCTCCATGCGATCGACCGCCGCGTAGCCTGCGTTCAGGTCCTGTCGGCCCGCGCGGTAGCCGCGCTCCGTGCCCGACGTGAACTGGCGCCCCGCCATGGACGCCTCGCGCTGCGAGACGCCGGCGCCGGCGCCGCCACCGTAGGTCGAGTTCGCGGACGGAGGCGCCGAGGCGACGGCCGACGGATCGGTTGCCTCGTAGGCCTTGATCCACCCCGTGGCCGGCGGCTGCGTGGAACGCACGCGAACCCACGGCGCCTTCACCTCCTCGACGAGGACGCGCGTGCCCACCGGCAAGGTGGCCGCGGACGCGGAGCGCACGTCGGCGTCGGCCCGGAGCACGGTGCCGTTGCGGTTGTAGGTCACGCGCGTCTCCCCCACCACGGGCGGACCCGCGACGACGCCCCGCGCGGACACCGCGACGAGGACGAGGAGGACCAAGGACGTTCGGATCAGGCGGGACGGGGACATGGAACGCTCCGGGGACGACGGAC
>JAYTCP010000165.1:0-2000 GCA_043736435.1 Planctomycetia bacterium
GAAGGACGCCGTCTATCCCTTCGAGGTGACCACCTCGAAGGACCAGGCCGCAGGGGACCTGACGATCGAGGTGGACCTCGATTGGCTGGTGTGCGAGGAGGCGTGCGTCCCCGGGCGTGCGCGCCTCACGCTCGAGATCGAGGCCAAGAGCGACGAGCCGGTCGAGGATCCCGCCCGCAAGGCGCTGTTCGATGCGACGCGGAGGGCGCAGGCGCAGGCGCTGCCGGCGGGCGCGACGGCGAAGCTCGTAGGCGAGTCCATCCACCTCGAGCTCGAAGGCGCCACCACCCTCTCCGCGACGGGGACGTCAGGCATCTTCTTCCCCGAGGCCCCCCGACTCCTCACGCATGCGGGCCGCCAGCCCTTCAAGGTGATCAAGGAGACGGACCGCGTCACCCTGACGCTCCCCGTCGCGAAGGAGCGCGATCCGATCCCGCAGCGACTCGTCGGCATGGTCGTGCTCGAGAAGGGAAGCGTGCGGCGGCCGTACGCCATCGACCTCCCGCTCGAGGGCGCGCCGCCCCCTCCGCCCCCGACGCCCCCTGCCTCCCCGATTCCGACCCCGGGCGGGGACACGGCTCCCGGCGGGATGGACGGCGCGCTCGACACGCCGTCCGGCGCCGGCACGATCGGTCCGACGCCCCTGCGTACCTCGCGCTGGGCGCTCCCCGGGAACGGCGTGATCGAGTACGAGGAGTGGTCCGGCGGCGCCGACGAGGCGATGAACCTGTGGCTCGCCCTGCTGTTCGCGTTCCTCGGCGGCATCGTCCTGAACGTGATGCCCTGCGTGCTGCCCGTGCTCTCGATCAAGATCCTCGGCTTCGTCGAGCACGCGGGCGACGATCCGATGAAGGTGCGCCGCCACGGCTACGCGTTCGGCGTCGGCGTCCTCATGTCGTTCTGGGCTCTCATCGCGATCCTGCTGGTGCTGCGCGCGGCCGGCGAGGCGGTGGGCTGGGGCTTCCAGCTCCAGTCGCCGATCGTCGTGGCGTCCATGGCGCTGCTCCTCTTCGTCATGGGCCTCAACCTCGCTGGCACCTTCGAGATCGGCGGCAGGGTGAGCGCCATGGCGGCGGGCGCCGCCGACGGCACCGCGCGCAACACGTACTTCGGCTCCTTCGTGAGCGGGGTCCTCGCCACGCTCATCGCGACGCCGTGCGCCGCCCCCTTCATGGCCGGTGCCGTCGGCTTCGCCATGGCCGCGTCCGTCGTCGAGGCCGTCGCCGTCTTCACGACGCTCGGCATCGGCATGGCCATCCCGTACGTGATCCTGTCGATCTTCCCGCACCTGCTCCTCCGCCTGCCGCGCCCCGGCCCGTGGATGGACACCTTCAAGAAGGCGATGTCGTTCCCGATGTTCGCCGTGGCCGTGTACTTCCTGTGGGTGTTCGGCCGCCAGACGGGGATCGAGGGCATGCGCCTCCTGATGATCGCCCTCCTCGGCTCGGCGCTCGCCGCGTGGATCTACGGGCACTGGGCGGCGCTCCACCGCAGCGGCAAGGTGCGCTGGATCGTCGGGCACGTCGGCGCGGGGGCCGTGCTCGCAGCCTCCCTCTTCTACGCGTGGCAGGCGTCCAAGGTTGTCCCGCCAGACGGCGCCGCCGCCACCGTCTCCGAGGGCTGGGCGCCCTACGGCAACGACGCGCTCGCCGCGCACCTCGACGCGGGGCGGCCCGTCTTCCTCGACTTCACCGCCGATTGGTGCGTCAGCTGCAAGGCGAACGAGAAGCTCGTCCTCGAGACCGACACGGTCCACGACGCGGTGCGTGCGCACCGGGTCGCGCTGCTCCAAGGCGACTGGACGCGGAAGGACAAGCGGATCGCGGACGCCCTGGCCTCGTTTCGCCGCAGCAGCGTGCCCGTGTACGTGATCTATCCCCCGTTCGTCCATCGCAAGCCGATCCTCCTTCCCCCGGTGATCACGCCGGCGATGGTCCGCGACGCGATCGAGTACGCCAGCAAGCCCTGATCCGAGGGGGTCGGGGGCGGCGGGGGCGGGG
>JAYTCP010000166.1:0-2616 GCA_043736435.1 Planctomycetia bacterium
GTCTCGCCCCCGCTCGCGGCGCGGACGGCCTCGACGAGGCGCGCGAGCCCGGGTAGGAAGCGATCGTGGCCGATGCGCAGCAGCGGGCCGCTCGGCACGTCGCGGATGCCGGTCGCCTCGACCACGAGCACGCCGGGCCGCCCTCGGGCGAAGCGCGCGTACCAGTCGACGACGTCGTCGGTGACGTACCCGTCCTCCGTCGCCCGCCACGGGACCATGGCGGGCACCCACGTGCGCGTGCGCGCGACGAGGCTGCGCCCGAGCGCCACGGGCGAGAACCAGAGCGAGCGCGCCGCCTCCTCCTCCGTAGGCCAACGCGCCGGGAGCAGGGGGTGATGGACGAGAGGCGGGGGATTCGCAGGGGCGTGGGGGGTCGAGTCGGGCCCGGTCACGACCGGACGATACTCGGCCGGCGCACCCACCGGGTTGAGGGGACCACCCATCCCCCCGTAGACTGTCGCGCCCGACGCCCCCGACGGTTCCTTAGGAGTGCGGATGACGCCGACGCCCCCGAGCAGGACGCCCCCCACCCCCCCGACCCCTCCCTTCGAGTGGCACGTCGCGGACGGGGTGGGCACCCTCACCCTCTCCCGCCCCGACGTCCTGAACGCCTTGACGTTCGAGGTCTACACGGCGCTCGCCAAACGCCTGTACGACCTGCGCCAGGACGACTCGGTCCGCGCCGTGGTGCTGACCGGGAAGGGGCGGGGCTTCTGCTCGGGCGGGGACGTCGACGCGATCATCGGGGCCCTGTTCGAGGGCGACACGAAGGACGTGCTCGAGTTCACGCGCCTGACCGGAGAGGTGATCGAGAACCTCCGCCGGCTCGACAAGCCCGTGGTGGCGGCGCTCAACGGCGTGGCGGCGGGCGCCGGGGCCGTGATCGCGCTCGCGTGCGACCTCCGGGTGATGGCCGACACGGCGAAGTTCGCGTTCCTGTTCACGAAGGTGGGGCTCGCGGGCGCGGACATGGGCGCGGCCTACCTCCTGCCGCGCGTGGTGGGGCTCGGGCGGGCCTCGGAGCTCCTGCTGCTCGGCGACCCGGTGGACGCCGAGACGGCCCTGCGCATCGGGCTCGCGACCCGCGTGGTGCCGAAGGACAAGGTGCTCGAGGAGGCCACGGCCATCGCGCGGCGGCTGGCCGACGGCCCGGGCCTCGCGCTCGGCATGACGAAGCGGCTGCTCGTCCACGAGGCGTCCATGGACCTCGGCGCGGCCATCGAGTTCGAGGCCGTCGCCCAGGCGCTGCTCCTGCGCGCCAAGGACCACCGCACGTTCTACGACGCGTACAAGGCGGGGAAGCCGGCGCGCTTCGAAGGGCGGTAGCCCGTGGGGTCCGACCACGCGACCCGGTACGGCCTGACCTCCGAGGAGGAGGACTGGCGCAGCCGGGCCGAGACCTTCGCGCGGACCGAGGTCCTACCGCTCGCGCGCGCGTGCGACCGCGAGGGGCGCTTCCCGAAGGAGCTGCTGCCGAAGATGGGCGCCCTCGGCCTGCTCGGGGCCCCGCTGCCGCGGTCGCTCGGGGGCGGGGGCGCGGGCGCGCTCGCGAGCGCCCTGATCTCGGAGGAGCTCGGCCGCGTGGACGGGAGCGTCCGGGGCTTCGTCGCGGTCCACGTCGGACTCGTCGCGCAGACGGTGGCGAAGTTCGGGTCGGAGGCGCAACGGGCCCTGTGGGTGCCCCGGCTCGCCGCGGGGACCGACGTGGGCTGCTTCTGCCTCACCGAGCCGGACGCGGGCAGCGACGTCGCCGCCATGACGACCAAGGCCGTCGAGGACGGCGACCACGTGGTGATCGAGGGCGAGAAGCACTGGATCACGAACGCGGGCATCGCGGAGGTGGCCATCGTCTTCGCCACCGCCGAGCCGGCCGCGCGACGCCA
Organism: Planctomycetia bacterium; assembly: GCA_043736435.1. Classification (GTDB taxonomy): domain Bacteria; phylum Planctomycetota; class PLA2; order PLA2; family JAEUHO01; genus JAYTCP01. The sequence goes on from JAYTCP010000166.1 coordinate 1,884, forward strand.
GGGGATCGAGGCCTACCTCGTCCCCACGTCCACGCCCGGCTTCGAGACGCACCCCATGGAGGGGCATCCGCTCGGGCATCGCGCGAGCGACCACGCCCGCGTGGTCTTCCGGCAGATGCGCGTCCCGCGCTCGGCGCGCCTCGGCTCCCCGCGCTCGGGCTTCCGCGTCGCCATGGCAGGCCTCGACCAGGGCCGCCTCGGCGTGGCGGCGGGCGCCGTCGGCATCCAGGCGGCGTGCCTCGAGCTCGCGACGGCCTTCGCGCGCTCGCGTCGACAGTTCGGGCAGCGCATCGGCGACTTCCAGCAGGTGGGCGCGCTGCTGGCCGACCTGCACGTCGCGCTCGAGGCCTCGCGCCTGCTCGTCTACCACGCGGGCCGGCGCATCGACGCCGGGCACGAGGCAACCGCCGAGACGAGCGCGGCCAAGCTGTTCGCGACCGAGGCGGCCCTGCGCGCCGCGACGCAGGCCCTGCGCATCCACGGCGCGCGCGGCTACAGCGACGCGCTGCCGCTCGAGCGGCACTACCGCGACGCGATCGGGCTGACGATCTACGAGGGCACCAGCGAGATCCAGCGCGTGATCCTGTCGCGCGCCCTCCTGGGCAAGGACGAGGAGGGGCGATGAGCACGGAGTCCCCGTACTGGAACCCGAAGATGGAGACCCTGCCGCGGGAGGACCTGCGGCGGCTCCAGGGCAAGAGGCTCCGCGCGGCGGTGGCGAGAGCGTGGGAGC
>JAYTCP010000167.1:0-4492 GCA_043736435.1 Planctomycetia bacterium
GCAGGTTTCCGGCGTGGGCACCCTTGTTGATGGCGGCCGTCGATGCGCCCGCGAGGAGCGGCGCCCCGTTGCCCGGCGCCTCGCCCACGAGGAGGGCGACCTCGACGCCGGCCTTGGCGACCGTGTCCCAGACGCCGCGAAGACCCTTCGCCTCGATGCCGCGCACGTCGGCGACAAGGGTACGGAGCCCCTTCACGGTGGTCGCCTGGTCGACGAGGCGCTCGGCCATCCTCGCACCGGCCTCGGCCGCCGCCTTCTCCTGCTGCTTGCGGACCTCCCGGAGCTCGTCCTGGAGGGCGGTGATGCGTGCGACGAGCTGGTCGGACGGGGCCTTGAGCAGCCCGCCGATCTCGCGGAGCCGGTCGCGGTCGGCCGCCGCCGCCGCCGTGGCGCCGAGGCCCGTGACCGCCTCGACGCGCCGCACGCCGGAGGCCACGGACGACTCGCCCGTGATGCGGAAGCTGCCGATGTCCCCGATGCGGGAGACGTGGGTGCCGCCGCAGAGCTCGCGGGACACGCGCTCGCCGCCATGCCGGTCATCGGAAGGCGGCGCGGAGGTCCCGGGCAGCGTGACGTCGACCACGCGCACGCGGTCGCCGTAGTTCTCGCCGAACAGCGCCACCGCGCCCGAGGCCTTCGCCGCGGACGTGTCCATCAGCTGGGTCTCCACCGCCGCGTTCTGAACGACCCACGCGTTCACGAGGTCCTCGATGCGCTGGAGCTCCTCGGCCGACATGGGCTTGCCGTGGCGGAAGTCGAAGCGGAGCCGGTCGGGCGCGACGAGCGAGCCCTGCTGCTCGACGTGGGCGCCGAGCACGCGCTTGAGGGCCTCGTGGAGCAGGTGCGTCGCAGTGTGGTTGCGTCGCGTGGCGTCGCGGCGCGTGCGGTCGACGGTCGAGACGACCTCGTCGCCGACGCGCAGGGTCCCCGCCTCGACGACGCCCACGTGGAGGGTGAAGCCCTCGGAGCCCTTCGCGTCGCGCACGAGGACGCGCGCCATCTCGTGGCCGTCGGGACCGCTCACCGAGAGCGTGCCCGCGTCCCCCACCTGGCCCCCGCCCTCGGCGTAGAACGGCGTGCGGTCGAGGACGACCGAGACCTCGTCGCCCGCCGTCGCGTCGTCGGAGGCCTTCCCGCCGCGGATCAGGCCGACGACGCGGCCCTTGCCGACGAGGCCCCCGCCCTCCGCAGTCGGATAGCCCAGGAACTCGGTGGGCCGCCCGCCCCGGGACTTGACCTCGCCGAGCGGCCCCGTCGCGAAGACGTCGCCCGCCATCTTGCTGCCGGCGCGAGCGCGCTCCCGCTGGCCTTCGAGCTCCTTGTCAAAGCCCGTGCGGTCGACGGAGAGACGGTGCTCCTCCTCGGCGATCTGCGTGAGGAGGTCGATGGGGAAGCCGTAGGTGTCGTGGAGCTTGAAGGCCACGTCTCCGGGCACACGGCCCGTGCCGCGGAAGGCCGGCAGCGCGTCCTCGAAGAAGCGGATCCCCTTCGCGTACGTCGCGCGGAACTGCTCCTCCTCGGCGCGGATCGTGGCGGCGATGGAGGCCTCGCCCTCCGCGAGCGTCGGGTAGGCGTCGCGCATCGTCGTCACGACGGAGGGCACGAGGGCGTGGAGGAACGTGCCCTCGAGGCGGAACGCGCCGATCCCGTCGCGGATCGCGCGCCGGAGGATGCGGCGCAGGACGTAGCCCCGGTGCTCGTTGCTCGGCTTGACGCCGTCGGCGACGCAGAGGACCGCCGTGCGCAGGTGGTCGGCCACGCGCCGCACGAGATGCGCCTGGGGCTCCTTGCCGGTCGAATACGTCGTGCCGAGCGCCTTCGCCGCCGCCTGCACGATGGGCATCATGGCGCTCGTGTGGAACGGCGCCACGTGCCCCTCGACGACGGCGAGCATCCGTTCGAGGCCCGCGCCCGTGTCCACGTTCCGCCGGCCGAGCGACCGGAGGTCGTTCACCCCCTGGCGGTCGAACTGCGGGAACACGAGGTTCCAGAACTCGAGGAAGCGGTTCGAGTCGAGCTCGGGCACACCCTGCTTCGGCAGCGGCAGCTCCGGCGTGTCGTCGTAGTACATCTCCGTGCACGGGCCGCAGGGGCCGTTCGGGCCGTCCTGCGGGGCGTTCGCGGGCCAGAAGTTGTCCTTCGCGTCGAACCGGAGGATGCGCTCGGCGGGGAGGCCGTGCTTGCGCCACTCGGCGAAGGACGCATCGTCGTCCGTGAAGACCGTCACCACCACGCGGTCCCGCGGGATCTTCAGCACGCCGAACGAGAACTCCACGGCCCACGCGATCGCCTCGGCCTTGAAGTAGTCGTCGAACGAGAAATTGCCGAGCATCTCGAAGAACGTGAAGTGCCGGAGCGTCCTGCCGACGTTGTCGATGTCGCCCGCGCGGAGGCACTTCTGAACCGTGGACGCGCGCTTGAACGGGTGCGAGCCCTTCCCGAGGAACATGTCCTTGAACTGGTTCATCCCCGCGCCCGTGAACAGCAGCGTGGGGTCGTTCGCCGGGACCAGGGAGGCGCTCGGGTAGGCCGTGTGGCCGCGGGCGACGAAGAAGTCCTGCCACGCGACGCGGAGGGCCTGGGCGGTGGTCGGGGGCGAGCTGGGAGACATCGGGCGGATTCCTGGCGGGGAATCGCGCACCCTACCACGCGAGGACCGGGGGGGACTTCGCGGCCCCGGGCGGTGCGGGAACCCGGCCGAGGGCGTGGATTCCGGGGGGCGGTGGGGCTCGACCGGCCCCCGCCGCCCCCCCGCTCACGAACCGCGGCACGGCGCAGAGCCCGCTCCACTCGCGTCCGTCCCTTGACTCCGGCGCGCGTTCGGCGAGCCTCTCCGCATGCCCAAGCCGCCCGTCTCGCCCATCCCGGCCCAGTACTCGATCGTGACGCCCTACCTGATCGTGAACGGCGGCGGCGCCGCGATCGCCTGGTACCAGAAGGTCTTCGGCGCCAAGGAGAAGATGCGCATGGAGGCGCCAGGCGGGAAGATCGGGCACGCCGAGCTCGACATCGACGGGTGCGTGATCATGCTCGCCGACGAGCACCCGGAGATGGACATCAAGGGCCCCCTCGCGTTCGGCGGCTCGCCCGTGTCGTTCGCGATCTACGTGCGGGACTGCGATGCGGTCTTCGCGAAGGCCGTGGCCGGCGGCGCGACGGTGAAGCGTCCGCTCGCCAACCAGTTCTACGGCGACCGCTCGGGCATGGTGACCGACCCGTTCGGGCACACGTGGTCGATCTCGACGCACGTGGAGGACGTCCCCCCCGACGAGATGGCGCGGCGCGCCGCGAAGGCGCACGGTGGGTAGGGCGCCTCGCCGGCGCGTCCTCCGGCGGCTGGCTACGTGCCCGGAGCCGGTGGTCGCCTGAGGACCGGTCCCACGCGGACCAGGTGCGGGCAGCGGCCGAGGAGCGCCGTGACGAAGCCTTCCCGGTCCCGCGGGGAGACGAGCAGCGAGCGATTGCCCTTCCCGCGGATCTCCAGCCGATCGAGCGAGAGCGCCGGGGCGGAAGCCGGGCTGCTCGAAGGGAGCACGGCCTCGATCGTCTCGAACGGGATCCGCCAGGAGAACGGGCCCGACCTCACGAGCAGCCGCCGATCCTCGACGACGTAGCGGGTCGAGCGGAGGAGCCAGACCACGGCGGCCGTCACGGCGGCCCAGCCGCCGAGCACCAGCGCCTTCTCCGTGGGGCTCGGCGCGAGGACGGCGACGGTGACGGCGACCGCGAGCGACAGCACCGCGGCCGTCCCGAGGACTCCGACGACGAAGCGATCGATCTTCGAGCGGAAGACGGTGCCCATGGGCGGAGAGGGTGCCATCGGTGCGCGGGGTCGGGAGGATCGTCGACGACGTCGACGAGGAGCGTCACTCGTCCGGGCCGAGACCGCCGGAGGGCCGCGCTCGAAGCTCCGCGAACGCCGCGTAGAGCCCGGCCGGGTCCACGGCGACCAGCTCCACGTGCCCGCACGCGCCGCAGACCGATGCCCGGAGCCGTGCGAACAGCGACTTCGGCTGGAAGAACGAGTCCGGCTGCCGATCGGCGACGAAGACCTTGAGGCCGCCGTCCGAGCCCATGCCCTGATCCACGACGTGGAGGCCGGACATCAGCTTCGTGGATCTGCAGCGCGAGCAGGTCGGGTCCATCGCTCCTCCTCGCCCGAGGCGGCCCCTCGGGCTCCACCGGCAGTTCGACGCGGCACGGGTGCGCCGTCCCGGCCATCGTAGCCGCTCCATCGTTGCCTGCTCGACGATGCGGCGGCGTTCCCTTGGCACCGATCCGCCGCGGAGCACAATGGACGCCCGTGGAGGCTCGTCCATGAAGCTCGTGCTGCGTTCGCTCGTCGCGGGGGCGTTCCTCCTCCTGGCGCTCGTCGGGGGCGCGGCTCCTGCGGGCGCCGGGGTCGACTACGTCAAGGACGTCGACGTGCTGCTCGACACCTTCGAGGCGGGGGCGGGCACGCTCCTCAAGGCCAAGGGGATCGACTGGGGCA
>JAYTCP010000168.1:0-9482 GCA_043736435.1 Planctomycetia bacterium
GCCGCACGCCCTCGTCGAGCCGACCCGCCAGGGCGAGCGCGTCGACCCGCTCGACCGACGCGCCCTGCGCCTCGACGGGCAGGTCCGCCGCGCGCAGCAGGCGATCGGCCTCCGCGTACGCGGACGCGGCCTCGTCGAGGCGGCCGGACCGGTGGATCGCGCGCGCCTCGAGGCGGAGCAGGCGCGCGGCCGTCGGCGCGTCGCGGCGGCGCACGGCCACCCGGCGGAGGGCCGCGATGGCGGGGCGCGCACGCGAGGGGTCGGAGAGGAGCGCGGTGCCGAACGCGGCGCGCACGTCGTTCCACGGATGCCGGGCCTCCCACACGGCCGCGGCGCGCGTCGGGCGCGCGCGGGCGTCCGCGCGCAGGAGCGGCGCGAGCCAGCGGGGGGCGTTGGACGCCACGGGTCGGGCCTACCGCCGCGACGCGGGCGGGATGGGTCCGGTGCGACCGAGGATGCGGCGGCCCACGCGTACGGTGAGGGTGAACGGACCGGATCCGGCGGCCAGGGTCGCCGAGAAGGCGCCCCCCGCGCGCACGGGGACGCGCACCGACTTGCCCCGACGCGGCGCCACCTCCACGGCCACGGCTCCGGAGGGCGCGGCCCCCGGGGCGGCGACGGAGACCGCGGGATCGACCGTGCCGTGGACGCGCACGTCCCCCGACTCGGCCCGGACGAACTCGACGTCGAGGCTGCCGCCGGCGCCGGCGTAGCGCAGGAAGCGCGGACGCGGCCCGCCGCGATGGGCGAGGGCCGGCGACCCCGTGCCGGAGTCGAACAGGAGCTTCCACACGGCGGCGACGGCCCCGCGCGTCGGTGCCGCATCGGGCAGCTCCGCCGCCCGGCGAAGCAGCGCGGCGGGACACGCGGGGGCCGCCGCGACCCGGCGTCCGACCTCGACGACGCGGCGGGCGAAGTCGAGGAGCGCGCGGCTCGCGGGCTCGAGGCTCGCGCCCGGCGCGCGGCCGGCGGCAACGTCGAAGGCGAGACCGAGCGCGTCGTTCACGGGAGACCTCATCGCGGCGTCCCCTTGAGGGACTTGGGTGCGCCGTCTTCACGGGGAGAGGCCGCACGCGGCTTGTCGGATACGGAGGACGTGCGTCGAGGCGCCTCCCCCTCCCCGCCCCCTATGGGCCTGCGGCCCAGGCACCCCACCTCGTCCCCCGGCCCCCCGCCATCGCCGGCGAACCCCAGCGCGAGCAGCTCCTTCCGCAGGCCCTCGAGGCAGCGCCGGCGCGTGGGGCCGATGGAGCCCCGGGGGATCCCGAGGCGCTCGGCGACCTCGTCGTACCCGCCATCGGCCGACGTGAAGTAGAGGGCGGAGAGCAGCCGACGGCAGCGCTCGCCGAGGCTCGACAGCGCCACCCGGACCGCCTGCTCCTGCTCGAGGGAGGCGACCTGCTCGTCGGGCGACGGCTCGGCCGCGGCCTCCGGGCGGGCGACCTCGCGATCCCGCCCGGCGCGCGCCCTGTCGCGCTTCTTCATGCGCCAGGCGACGCGGCGCGTGGTCGTGGCGATGAACGGAAGGAGGCGCTCCGCGTCCCGCAGGCGCTTCAGCTGCTTCCAGAGGAGGAGGGAGATCTCCTGGAAGGCGTCGGCCGCGGTCGCCTCGTCGAGGCCGGAACGGCGCAGGAGCCCGTACATGAGGTCGGCGTAGCGCCCGAGGAGGTCGCCCCAGGCGGAGCGGTCGCCGTCGAGGCAGCGGCGGACGAGGGCGGGGTCGGTTTCGGTGGTCACGGGGGTTCGGGCCCCAAGGACCCGAGCGGAGGCCGGAGAGCCCCGCATGAGCGTACCCCCCGACATGCACGGGGTCGCGCGGGCGACCCGGCGTATCCCGGTCGGCGAGTGCGGCCTCTCCTCCCCCGGATACCGATCGTCGGCCCGCTGGCGCGATCCTGGAGACATCAACGATGCAAGCTTCCCGATTCCTCTCCCTCTCCGGCCTCGTGCTGGCCCTCGGAACGCTCACCGCGTGCGGCGGGGGCAGCGGCGGCACCTCCCCCGGGGTCGGCACGGCCAGCCTCACGGGCCGCGTCGTCCTTCGCGACGGCACGTCGAGCAACCTCGGCGGCCTCCTCCTCACGATGCCCCGCACGGGCAGGACGATCATGACGGCCGCGGACGGCTCGTTCAGCTTCGGCGCCATCCCCACCGGGACCGTGGCCGTGCGGCTGGGCGCCCTCGCCGCGAGCGTCACGACCCAGGCAGACGGCGACGATGACGGCCCGAACCACGACGTCGGCGACGACAACGGCGGCAACGGGGACGGCGTCGACGACATCGACGGCGACGACGTCAACGACGACAGCGGCGTGGACGCCATCGACGACGACCAGAACGACGACGGCGACGACAACGACACCGGCGACGACGACTTCGACATCGTCGGGATCACGGACGGCGAGTCGATCGAGATCCACATGAGCGTGAACGGCGGCAAGATCGAGTCGCTCGACTGCTCGCGCTCGAACTCGGACGACCGCGAGGCCGAGGTGCGGATGACGCGCTCGGTGGACAGCGACGACGCCGACGTCACGGGCAAGATCGAGACCGAGGCCCGCCTGGACCGCCAGCGCCTGAAGATCGAGGTCGAGCACCTGACCGTGGGCCGCGTCGTCCGGGCGTTCGTCACGCTCGCCGGGGTCGAGGCCGACCTCGGCTCCCGCACCGCCGACGCGTTCGGCGAGGTCGAGTGGGACCTCAACACGAACGACGGCGACGTCCTGCCGCACGGCGTGACGACCGTCGAGGAGCTCGCCGGCGCCGACGTGCGCGTCGAGGACGCGGGCGACGCGACGATCCTGGTCTTCGGGACCGTGCCGGAGACGCCCGCATCGACCGACGGCGACGGCGACGGCTCGGACGACGACTCCGACGACGACGACGGCCACGGCGAGGGCCGGGCGCGCCTCACGCGGGCCGACGGCGCCGTCGGCGAGGCCTACGTCGAGGTCAGCGTCCGCCCCGACCAGGGCGACCGGCAGCGCTTCAATGCCGAGATCGAGCACCAGACGGCCGGCCTCGAGGTCGACGTGTGGCTCGAGGACCCCACGAATCTCGGAACGCTCACGAAGATCGGCTCCATGACGGTCGGCAGCGAGGGCGAGGGTGAGCTCGAGCTCGACACGCAGGAGGGCGCTGGGTTGCCCTACGGCGTTGCGAGCGTCCACAGCCTCGTGGGTCTCCGGGTCGAGCTGCGGACCACGGCTGACGTGGTTCTCTTCTCCGGTCTGGTGCCCGCGGTGGTGACGGACTGACCCCAACACCCCCCCCCACCAACGAGACACCTCGTTCCTCCTGTCGGGGGGCCGGGCCGAGAGGCCCGGCCCCATCTCGTTACACCCGGCCCGCGGCCGGATCGCCGGGCGATTGCGCGGGGTCCCGCCCGCGGCCCGGGACAATCCTCCCATGAGCCCCGTCCCCGCGTCCCGCGTCCGAGCCGCGAACCGCGGGGCCGTGCGCGCGGACGGCGCCTACGTCCTCTACTGGATGACCGCCGCGCGGCGCACCCGGTGGAGCTTCGGCCTCGATCGCGCGCTCGGGCACTGCAAGGCCCTCGGGAAGCCCCTGCTCGTCCTCGAGGCGCTGCGGTGCGGCTACCGCTTCGCGAGCGACCGCCTCCACCGGTTCGTGCTCCAGGGCATGGCCGACAACGCGGCGCGCTTCGAGGCCGCGGGCGTCGCCTACCACCCCTACGTCGAGGATCGCCCCGTGGCCGGCAGCGGGCTGCTCGAGTCGCTGTCGGAGCGCGCGTGCGTGGTCGTCACCGACGACTTCCCCTGCTTCTTCCTGCCCCGCATGCTCGCCGCCGCCGCGAAGCGCGTGACGCCGCTCCTCGAGGCCGTGGACGGCAACGGGCTGCTGCCGATCCGCTCGACCGACCACGCGTTCCCCACGGCGTACGCGTTCCGCCGCCACCTCCAGAAGACGCTTCCCGCCGCGCTCGCCGACCTCCCGACGCCCGACCCGCTCGCCCGAGCCCACCTCCCCGAGCCCGCCCCGGTCCCCCGCGCGGTCTCGTCCCGCTGGCCCCGCGCGTCGGCGGCGCTCCTCGCGGCCTCCCCCGCGGCCCTCGCCACCCTGCCGATCGACCACGACGTCGGCCCGGCCTCCATGACCGGCGGCTCCGTCGCGGGCGAGGCCGCGCTCGCCGCGTTCGTCGCGCAGCGGCTCCCCGCGTACGGCGAGCGCCGCAACGACCCCGACGCCGAGGCGACGAGCGGCCTCTCGCCGTGGCTCCACTTCGGCCACGTCTCGGCCCACGAGGTCGTGCTCGCGGTCCTCTCGAAGGAGGGCCGCACGCAGGGCGACCTCGTCGCGGGCGGCAACGGGAGCCGCGAGGGCTGGTGGGACTGCTCCCCGTCGGCCGAGAGCTTCCTCGACCAGGTCGTCACGTGGCGCGAGCTGGGCCTCAACGGCTGCGTCCACCGCCCCGACGACTACGACCGCTTCGAGTCGCTCCCCGACTGGGCGAGACGCAGCCTCGCCGAGCACGGCAAGGACGAGCGCCCCGTCCGCTACACGCGCGCCCGCCTCGACGCGGCCCGCACCCACGACGACGTCTGGAACGCGGCCCAGCGCGAGCTCGTGCGCACGGGCCGCATGCACAACTACCTGCGCATGCTGTGGGGCAAGAAGATCCTCGAGTGGAGCGAGACCCCCGAGGCGGCTCTCGAGGTGATGATCCACCTGAACGACCGCTACGCCGTGGACGGCCGCGACCCGAACTCGTACTCGGGCATCCTCTGGACGCTGGGCCGCTACGACCGGCCCTGGGCGCCCGTCCGGCCCATCTTCGGCTGCGTGCGCTACATGAGCAGCGCGAACACGAAGAAGAAGCTCGACCTGAAGCGCTACCTCGCCCGCTACGGCGACGACGCGCCGAGGCAGGGAGCGCTCTTCGCCGAGTGACGTCGCCGGGGTCCGCGGAATCCCGGGGGCGGCGGGGGCGGGGCGTGCGGGCGGAAGCTACCGGCAGGCGTCGGGCCCCGCGGATGCGTCGGCGAGCGCCGTCGGGTGGGTCCCGTCCTCCCGATCGGCCACGAACAGCGTGTGGGTCTCGCGGACGGCCTGCGGATAGGCCTTTGCCCCGATCGATCGCGCGCGGAATCCGGCTTCGATCAGGCGCCGGAGGAACGGGCGGTCCGGCGAGCCCGACCAGAACACCGCGCGACCCTTGGCGGCGAGCGCACGGGAGAGGACGCGCAGCCCCTCGTCGGAGTAGATCCGCTTGTTCCCGGCGTCGACCATCGCGACGGGCCCGTTGTCGACGTCGAGCAGGACGGCGTCGTAGTGCCCAGGGGGCGCCCGGTCGAGCACCGCGTACACGTCGTCGAGCGTGATCACGACGCGGGGATCGTCGAGGAGGCGACCGTTCAGGCCCGACAGGTGCTCGCGATTCCAGGCCACCATCACCGGCAGGAGCTCGGCCACCTCGACCTGGGCCTTTGGGGTGACGAGCTCGAGCACCCGCCGCAGCGTGAACCCGAAGCCGAGCCCCCCGATCAGCACCCGCCTCGGCGCGTCCCCGGTGAACCCCTCGCAGCCGAGCCGGGCCATCTCGGCCTCCGAGTACCACGCTCGCGTGCTCATCAGGAGGTCGCCGTCCACGAACACGCCGTAGTGGCCGTCATGGGTACGCAGCGCCAGCCGGGCTCCGTCGGGCGTCCGGGCCTCCGCGAGCGTCGTCGTGGGTTTCACGACCGCGACTCTCGCCCCGGCCGAGGCGCTTGTCACGACCGGTCACGGGAGCCCGGACGACCCGCCCTTCCGGTCGGGCGCGGGGATGCGGAGGGCCGCGCGTCAGGACGCGTGGCGCGTCGTGTCGTCGTGGGCGTGCGCGGCATCGACGTCCGGCACGACCGGGCGCGACGGGTCGCGCGCGAGCCCGCACAGGGCCTTCGCCGCCGCGCGGTTGCGCGGCAGCAGGACGTGGTCGCTCACGGCGATCGAGAGCGGCGGGCGGCCCGCCACCTCGACGTGGAGCACGTCCCGCACGAGGTGCGGATCGCGATCGACCCGGGCCACCTGCTCCCAGGGCACGATCTCGCCGTCGAGATCCTCGAAGCCATCGCGCGTCTGGCGCACGAGCACGAGGCCGTCGGCGTTGCCGCCGAGGGCCACCAGTCGGGGAGGGGCTCCGAAGAGCTCGCCCTCGAGGGACGGAGGACGGTTCGGCGTCGCACCGAGATCGAGCCCCCACACGCGCAGGGGCAGACCGTGGGCACCGGCGTACGGGCGCAGGAGCGCCTCGAGTCGCGAAGGGCTCGGGAAGGGCATGGCTGCCTTCCTTTCCCGCGAGTCGCGGGCGGCGAATTCACCTCGAGGTCGCCGACGGCTCGCGATCAGCCTCTCATTGTCCGCCCGAGGGGCCCCGTTGCGCAAGGGCGCAGCTACCCCATCCGGCTGTCGATAGAATCCGACCCGTGCGCCGGTTCGACCTCCCCCCCCGTTGGATCCCCCTCGCGCTGCTCGGGCTGTCCGGGGTGGCCGGGGCCCTGCTGGCGATCGCGGCCCCACCGCATGCGCTCGCGCGGGCCGGGGATCCCTCGCCACCCCCGGCACCCCCCAGTCCCCCGCCGACGCCGCCGGCTCCCCCCCCGACTCGGCCGCCCTCCCCCCCCGTCGGGCCTCGTCGGCCCGAGAGCCCCCCTTCCGGCGCCGTGACCCTTCCCATCGACGGTGCGCCCGCGCCTTCGCCCGCGCCTCAACCGGCCCCGAAGCCCGCCCCCGTGCCCCCCGCGGCCGCCCCGACCGCGCCCGCGAATCCTCCGGCGACGGGCCCGCGACCGAAGCTCGTCCTCGATCGCAGCACGTACGACTTCGGCGTGGCGAAGCAGGAGGCCGAGGTGGACGGCGCGGTCGTCCTCACGAACGCGGGCGACGCGACGCTCCACATCCGCGACATCCGCGCGAGCTGCGGGTGCAGCGAGGCGAGCCTCCTCGAGCGGGAGATCCCGCCCGGCGAGAGCCGGACCCTCGTGCTCAAGTTCCGCACGTACACCATGAGCGGCGAGGTGGTCAAGCACGTGCGCATCTTCTCGGACGATCCCGAGCGGCCCGAGGTCGAGGTCATCCTGCTCGTGGACATCGCGGCGGGCATCGTCGTCGAGCCCTCGGGCTTCTACTACGGCCAGGTCGAGGTGGGACAGGCCCCCTCCGTGTCGCTCAAGGTGAAGTGGCGCGACGGCACCGGCACGCCGTTTCGGCTGGCGGGCCTCGAGGCGCCGGGGCTCGATCTCGACGTGACGTCGAAGCCGTTCGAGGCGGGCGCGTGGCACGGGTACGAGCTCACGGCGAGGTTCCGCAAGCCGCCCCCCGTGGGGACGGTGAGCGGCACCGTGATCGTGCGCACGGACCTGCCCGAGCGACCGCGGCTCCTCGCGCACGTGACCGCGTACGTCTCGGGCAAGGTGTGGCTCGACCGTCGCGACGTGTCCATCGGGATGCTGCCCGCGGGCAAGCCGCGCACGGTGATGGTGGGCTGCCGCGGCCTGACGACGGCCGTCGACCTCGGCGAGGTGAAGGCCGTGGCGCGCAAGGGGCAGGTCGCGGCCCGGGCGATCCGCTCCGGCAAGGAGTGGCTGATCGAGGTGTCGGTGCCCCCGACGACGGCCGCGGGCCGCATCGACGACGTGGTCGAGGTCACGTGCTCGATCCCGGGCGAGGCGGCGGCGGAGATCCGCGTGAAGGGCGAGGTGCTCGGCGCTCCGAAGGGGGCCGGGGCGGGGAAGTGAGGGAGCTGCCCGACGTCGCGCCCGGGCCGCGCAGGCCCGGCCGGCTCGTCAAGCGCGGCGGGCGTGGGGGGCTGGGCCTCTTCCTGCTCGCGAACGCCGTGCCCGTCGGGGTGGCCGTCTGGTGGTTCAGCCACAGCGCGGAGAGCCGCCAGGCGGTGCTCGACAGGATCCCCTCGGGGGTCGCGAGCCGCGCGGCGGCGGCGGGGATCTGCTTCGTCGCGCTGCTGGTGCTCGCCCGCGTCGTGCTGCCGGCGGCGAACGGCGCGGTGAAGGCCCTGCGGGCCGTCCGCGGCCGGATGCGGCAGCGGCGCGGCGTCGCCCGCGCGCTCCTCCTGCCCGTCGAAGGGCTCGTCGGCCTGCTCGAGCTCGCGTGCCAGGTCCTCTTCAGCGTGGACGCGATCCTCGTGCTGGCGGCGGCCGCCCTCTTCATCCTCTACGTGATCCGGATCGTGAAGCCCGAGACGTTCCCCTGGCTGCCGGGGTAGCGGACGTCAGGTCGGGAGACCGGAGTCCCGGAGGGCGCGCTCGAGGAGATCGGTGAGGCCGAGGAGCCCCGCCATCCGCCGGAGATACGCGAGGTCGATGCGTTCCCCTTGCGCCTTCAGCACGCCCGCGACATCGCGGAGGTGTCTCTCGAGAGCCCCATCCGACATGCGGTACCAGAGCAGTTGCTGAAGGATGATGTCCTCCGGGGACGTCACCCAGACCGAGAACTCCGGGTCCGCGGGGATGGTCAGCCGGCGCCTTCGCGCCAGGTGAGCCCGGTGCAGGAGGGAGTCTTGCCGGGGGAAGAAGTCGACCTTTCCCCCGATCTCCGGCTTCGAGGCGTTGAAGGACGCGCCTCGCCGGATCGACTCCATCGCCGCGTCCTCGTCCAGCCTCCACCCGACCCCGAGCGCCTCGACGAGCCGGCTCACTTGCCAAGGGCCCAGATCGACGAGCACGTCCACGTCCTGCGTGTACCTGGGCTCCCCGTGGATTCCGCTCGCGACGGATCCTCCGACGACGTAGGGGAGGCCGAGGGCGTCGAGCGCCGCTGCGACCGCGCGCAGGACATCGAGACCGTCGGAGTCCACGTCAGGACCGTGCCGCGGCCCGCGGGGCCGCCGCGGCGGCATCCCGCTCCGCGGACGCGCGCTTGAGGTCGAGGAGCATCCGGTACAAGCGGCTCCCGTCTGCGCCCGGGTGGCGCGCTCGGAGGCCCGCGAGCGTCAACTGGTCGCCGGCGCGCATCAGGCGGCCGATCAGGAGGAGCTTGCGCTCGGGCGACATGGCCCGGTACGTCTGGAACAGCCGGAGCTCCACCTCGTACGGGGTGTCCTCCGACATCAGGACGTAGCCGGAAGGCGGGCGGAGCGGACCCACACCCCAAGCGTACCGCCCCCGTGGGACGGCGTTGCCCCCTCCCCTCTGTCGCCTGCCCCGCGATCCCGTAGGATGCGCGCCCATGGCCCCGAAGCACACGCCGAAGCCCCCCGAGACGCCTGCCCCGAAGCTGTCCGCGATGCGTCGCGCCGCCCCGGCCGGCGCGACGGCGGCGAAGGAGGTCGCGCCCGCGGTCCCGCCGCCGGTCGTGCGCATCGCGGTGATCCAGGCGCGCGCTTCGAAGAGCGTCGTGGACAACCTGGCTCGCACGATCGCCTCCATCGAGGAGGCGGCGCGGCGCGGCGCCAAGATCGTGTGCACCCAGGAGCTCTTCCGCTCGGAGTACTTCTGCCAGACCGAGGACATCGCGCACTTCTCGCT
>JAYTCP010000169.1:0-3935 GCA_043736435.1 Planctomycetia bacterium
GTGCCACGCGCGGGGCGCGAACTCGGACCACTGCTTCGATCCGTTGGGGGCGGGGAAGGTCTCCTTGACGAGGCGGTCGCCGCTCTCGAGCACGGGGGCCGCGGTCGTCGTGGTGGGGGCCGTCTCGAACTTCTGGAGCCGGGTGTCCATGAGGAAGAAGAGGGCGTCGTCGACGAACGCGCTCTCGGGGAAGCGGCGGGGGAAGGCCGTGGCCTCGACCTCGGCCTCGTCGAGCGCGCGCGTGCGGCGCAGGGCGTCGACGAGCGCGTAGGAGGCGGGGGCGGCGAGCGGCGTCTCGGCGTAGTGCGCGACGAACGAGCGCAGGGCCGCGAGGCCCTCCTCGTCCATCGGCGCGCCCGCCCGGCCGGGCACGGCCGCGGGGCGGCGCAGCTCGCGGAAGCGGGTCGCGCGCGCGAGGGCGCGCGCGGCGGTGCCGTTCGACACCGGGTAGGACTCGAGCAGCGTGCCGAGGGCCGTGAGCCCCTCGACCTCGCGGCCACGGGCCGTCAGCGTGTCGCTCCAGCCGGCCTCGGCCTGGAAGGCGCCCGCGATGAGGCTGCGGAACAGCCCCGACGCGACGCCATGCTCGCCCACGTCGGCGTAGGCCGCGGCGATGGCGCGCGTCGTGCGCAGGTCCGTCGGGATCCGGGACGGGTTGCGCCGGATCAGCTCCTCGCGCGCGCGGACGATGCCCTTCGGGTCCTTCGTCTCGATCGCGCAGCGGAGCAGGGCGGCCTCCACCTCCTCGAGGATCTCGTCGCGCAGCGGGTTGCCGTCGCGCAGGGCGGCGAAGGCAGCGGCCGCGTCGGCCCACTTCTCGCCCTCGAGCAGCTTCTTCGCGCGGGCGAAGAGCTCGTCGGGCGTGGGAGGCGTCTCGGCGTCCGAGCCCTTGCTCGAGCCCGGGAGCACCGAGAGGCGGTGGCCGGCCGAGCGGCCGTTCACCTCGGGCATGTACATCGCGGACGCGCGGGCCGGCAGGGCCGTGAACGTGCCGAGATGGACCGCCTGGAGGACGTACGTGAGGACCACGGAGCCCTGCTTGACGTGGGACAGGAAGAAGACCTGCCGGTCGTCGCGCCGCTCCTGCCAGTCGAACGGCCCCGCCGCCGTGCCCTCGAGCACCTCGCAGCCGGCGGGGAGCGGATCCTCGATCATCAGGTAGTCGAGGTCCCGCGGGGCGGTGAGCGTGACGCGGACGAGCAGGCGCTCGCCGGTGCCCACCTTCTCGCGGCTCTTCGCCTCGACGCGCGGGCGCGCGGCGGGACGGAGGACGTCGTAGCCCGGCTTCGGGGGCAGCTCGGCGCCCTCGATGGCCGGGATCTCCGCGTCGAGGTAGAGGCGCTCGATCTTCACGCCGTGCTCGTCGGCCGTCAGGGCCTCGACGGCCTCCACGGACTCGAGGCGCGCGGCGAAGCGCAGCTCGCCCTCGCCCTCGAGGCGGAACGACAGGGTGTGGCGGCCGGGCTTCCACTCGGTGACGTCGAGCGCGAAGCGGCGGTCGGCCGGGGCGAGGGGCTCCGTCGGGAGCACCTTCACCACGCGGGCCAGGGCGCCGTCGAGGAGCACCTTCACGGTGCCGCCGAAGCGCGCGGGGCGCGCCTTCTCGATCCATGCGGAGGCGGCGCCGACGAACGCGGCGGTCTCCATCGTGGTGCCGAAGCCGCCGTCGGGGCGGTGCGCGAGCAGCCAGGCGAGCCCGCGCTCGGCCTGGTCGGTCGCGGTGCCGGAGAGGACCAGCGCGCGGACCGCGAGGCCCGTGGCGAGTCGCTCGCCGTGCTGGAGGCAGTGGCCGGGACGGCCCGTCCAGTGCGTCAGGGCGCCCTCCTCCTGGCGGCGGGCCATGAGGAGGCGGACGAGGTCCTCGGCGTCGAAGTTGCGGCCGTTCTCGAGGGCCGCGAACGTCATCCACGCCAGCCCGACGACCGAGAGCTCCTCGTTGCGGCGCCGGAACGTGATCTGGTACGCCTCGACGTCGGGGCGGTCTACGGCGGCGAGCGCCCAGTGCGCGAGCGCCTGCACGTCGTCGGGGGCCTGGCGCACGATGCGCAGGAGGGCCGCCGCCGTGCGGTTGACGAGGTCCTGCGCGCCGGGCGCGCCGAGGCGCTGGGCCTCCCGCAGGCCGAGGAGCGCGAGCGACGTCATGGTGACGTCCCCCACGCCGCCGCGGAACCAGCCGAAGGAGCCGTCGTCGTTGGCGAGGTTGCGCAGGCGGCCCGTCGCGGCGCGGATGGCCGCGTCGAGGTCGGCGAGGCGCTTCGCGTCGGGGCTGCCGACCGCGGTCAACGCGGAGCGGGCCCACGTCGCGGGCAGGAAGCGGTGCACCGTCTGCTCGACGCACCCGTACGGGTACAGGTCGAGGTAGGTGAGCGCGTCGAGGATGGCCGTGTCGAGCGACGGGGCGAGCGCAACCGTGAGTCGCGCCGAGCCGGGGACCGTGCGCTCGGGGACCTCGAGGAAGGTCTCGACGACGTCGCCCGACTTCGTCGAGATCGAGCCGCTGCGGCCGTCGATGCGGCGGATGCCGCGCGGCTGGGCGCCGAGTGTCGTCTCGACGCGATCGCCGCCCACGGGGGAGGTGACCTCGGCCTCGAGGCGGACCGCGCCCGCGGCCTTCGAGACGATGGGCCGGTCGCGCAGGCCGCGGGCTCCCGACGCCACCGTGATGGGGCCGTCCTCGCCGGAGAGGACGACGCCGTCGGCCTTCATCTTCATCGTGCCGGACAGCTCCTTGCCCGACTCGTTGTGGACGACGGACGGGATCACCGCCTCGTCGGTCTCCACGAGGAACCGCGGGGCGTCCACGCGCAGGAGCACGTCCTTGCGCGCCGTGACGAAGGCCTTGCCCTCGCCGACCAGGGAAGGGCCCGACACGCCGCGCGCGGTCGCGCGCCAGCGCGTCAGGTTGTCCGGCAGGGTCACCTTGACCGTGGCCTTGCCGTCCTGGCCCGTGACGACGCCCGGCTCCCAGGCGGCCGTGTCGGCGAACGTCTTGCGGAGCGTGGGCTCGGGGAGCGGCACGTCGAAGTCGGCGAAGCCGTAGGCCATCTGGGCCTGCTGGAAGGCTTGGAGGCGCCCCAGATTCTGGCGGAGATCCTTGTGCTCGCCGAGCAGGAGGATGCCCGCGAGCTCGGGGCTGCCCTCGGGCGGGGTGAAGTTGCTCGGGGCCAGGAAGACCTCCGTGCCGCGGCCCGCTCCGCCTCCGCCGTGGGCGCGCAGGGCTCGACTGCCCCCTCGACCCTTGAACGCGCCGCCGGCGCCACCGCCGACGCCGAGCAGTGAGTCCGTGGACTTGTCCTTCTCGGCCGGGGAGTCGGACTCGGCGGACTCGTTGTTGTCCGAGAGCTCGGCGTCGTGACCGCCGCGCGGTGTACCGGGCTTGAGCGCGGGGGCGGCTGATGGCGCGGGTACCGCGCCTGCCCGCTTGCGGAACGCGGAGTCGCCGCGCATCGCGGCGCCCTCCTTCGAGGCGCTCTCGAGCCGAACGTCGTCGAGGGCCTTCTTCGCGTCCTCGGCGCCCGTGGAGAACGCGTCCATCTGCTTCAGCGCCTCCTGCGCGTCGGGACGCGTCTGGAGCTCGGAGAGGACCTGCCGCGCGTCCCACGAGTCGGGGTCGGCCTGGCTGGCGCGGAGCGCCTGCGCGACCGCGGTCTCCATGTCGCCGCGCTGGATGGCGGCGCGCGCGAGGCGCAGCGCGCTCTGCGCGAAGACGCGATTCGCGTCGGCTCCCTGGGCCTCGGCGTTCGCGAGGAGCTCCTTGTTCGTCTCGCGGGTCGTGCCGTACGTGCGGAAGCCGACGGACGACGACGTGACCACGCGGTTCACCCGCTTGCGGTCGTAGAAGAACGGCCGGATCGCGGGGGAGAGGTCGGGGGAGATGCGGAAGAGCGCGTCGTCCACGACGGAGACGCCCACCGCGGCCGGGACGGGCTTGCCCG
>JAYTCP010000170.1:0-2212 GCA_043736435.1 Planctomycetia bacterium
GGTTCGTCGGCTCGTCGAGCAGGAGGAGGTCCGGCTGCGCGAGCAGGAGCCGCGCGAGGCCCACGCGCCGGCGTTCGCCGCCCGAGAGCGTGGAGCACCTCGCCTCGAGGTCCTCCATGCCGAGCACGTGGAGGATCGCCTCGACCTGGTGGCCGACGTCGTGGCCGCCCATGCGGTCGAGCTGCTCCTCGAGCTTCGTCTGCTTGTCGAAGAGCGCCTGGAGGCGGGCGGGGGTGAGGCCCGGCTCGGAGATCGCGTGGTGGACCTCGTCGAGGGCCTTCGCCGTCTCGAGATGGGCCGAGAGCCCCTCCGCCGCGGCCTCGCGCACCGTGAGCGCCGAGTCGATCTCGGGCTCCTGCGGCAGGTAGCCCATGCGCAGGTCGCGCTTCACCGTCCGCTCGCCGCCGTCGTTCGTCTCGATGCCCGCGAGGAGGCGCAGGAGGGTCGACTTGCCGCTCCCGTTCGCGCCCAGGAGGCCGACCCGCTCGCCCTCCTCGATGGCCAGGGTGATGTTCTCGAGCACGACGATGTCGCCGTGCACCTTGCGGACGTCTTTGAGGGCTACGAGGGCCATGGGGGGGGCATCCTGCCAAGAGTCCCGGGGAGCGGCGCGGATCGCCTCCCCACTCGGCGCGGCCGTCCTCGGGGCGCCCTCACGCGGACGGGGCGGCGGGTCGGTCGAGCAGCGGGGCGGCGGCCGGGTAGAGCTCCTGGAGGACGCGCCGGGTCGCGTCCAGCAGCGCCCCGGCGGCCTGCGTGCGGATCTGCGGCTCCGCGGTCGCGCCCTGCCTCGTCCCGAGCTTGAAGGCGGCATCTAGCGTCGTCGCGTGGGGGACCAGCGCCTCGTGGATCCGCACCGCCCAGTCGGCCGGGAGGTCCACGTCCTGGAAGCCGCCGCGGCCCCGTCCGAAGTGGGCGACCGCGAGGTAGCGCGCCACCGCGTCCCGCACGAGCCGGGCAAGCGCGTCCTCGGACCACGAGACCGCGGGATCCCCGAACCCGCCGACGCGCGCGAAGCCCTTCGCGAGCCCCGCGCCCCCCAGCGCCCCCAGGATGGCCCCGATCACGGCCCCGCCCCCGAAGGACAGGCCGCCCGTCGCGAGGTCGGCGGCGAGGCCGCTCAGGGCTCCGCTCGCGAGCCCGCCCCATACCGCACCCTTGCGCACCGAGAGCTGCTGCTGTCCCCGGACCGCGAAGTCCTTGATCTCCTCCTCGATCTTCGTCGCGCTCGCGCCGTCGAGGCCGTGGAGGCGGAGGAGGTCGGTCATCGCCGCCCGGGTCGCCGCCTCGAGCCGCTCCCCGAGGCCCTCCATGGCGCGCCGCTTCTCGGTGCCCGACGCGCGACGGGGGAGGGGCACGCGATCGGTCGACGCGCGGGCCACGTGGGCCGCCAGACGCTCCATGCTCGCGTGGAAGGTCGAGAGCGCGCGGCCGGCGAAGGCGTCCGCGAGCGCGCGCATGGAGGCGGCCTTCGCCGCCGGGACCAGCGCCGCGAGGCGCTCGAAGAGGGCCGGCTCCTCCACCCAGCAGCGCGAGAACGCGTCGAGGGAGTGCACGCCCCGGACGAGGGGCCACCGCGTGGCGAACGCGCGCCAGGCGTCCTCCCGCGCACGCTCGCCCGCGGGGTCGATGCCGGGGCCCACCTGGTTGAGGAGGAGGAGCACGGGCCGGCCGACCCACGCGAGGATCTCCATCTCGGGCTGCACGTAGCCCGCGTCCTCGGGCGACTCGGCCGCGTTCACCAGGTAGAGGACGACGTCCGCGCGCTCCCGCACGCTGCGCACGGCCTCCTGGCTGCACCACAGCGGCTTGTCCCGCATCCGATCCCACACCTGGTGGAGGAACCACCCGATCGGGTTGCCCTCCGCGCCGAGCCGACGCCTGAGGCGGGCCGAGTCGCCGAACCCGGGCGTGTCCTCGAGCACGAGCCGCGCGCCCTCGGTGGCGATCACCTCGTGGATCTCGGTCACGAGGGTGACGTGCGCCTGGTCGAGCACCTGGCCCACGTCCCTGCGCAGGAGCGTGCGCGCGAGCGTCGTCTTGCCGACGTTCGTGTGCGCCACCAGGGAGAGCGTGATCGTCTCCATCAGGCGCCCCGACCCGGCGCGGACCCGAGGCCCGCCGCGCGCGCCACCCGTTCGACGCGGGCGTCTCCCTCGGGCAGCCCGAGGTCGACGTGGACGACCGCGCCGCCCGCCTCGTTGGCGATGCG
>JAYTCP010000171.1:0-1969 GCA_043736435.1 Planctomycetia bacterium
CCGTCCGCGGAGGAGCGCGTGGTCCCCAGCCCGATCTCCACGGGATGCCCGTCGTCGTCGCGCTCGCTCCCCCATGGGATGCGGAAGGCGGTGACCGTCGCGCCTGCGATGGACTTGCCGGTCCTGTCTTCGACGACGCCCCGCAGGGCGAACGCGTCATCCACGGCGCCCGCGCGCTCCGAGGGCGCCGGTGCGACGTCCGTCGGCTTCGCGGCGGCCAGCCCAGGGGCGTTCTCGTCGAGCCGGCTCGGGGCCGCGGTCCCTCGTGGCGGGGCTTCCGCGTGCGGGGTCACGAGCAGGGCGACGCCCGCGCCGAGCAGGAGCACGAGTCCCGTAGCACCTGCCATCCAGGTCTTCGATGTCACGGCAAGCCCTCCGAAGAGCGAGACCTTCGCGACGCGCCGCGGCCCCCCCACGAGGGGGAGGAACGCCACGGACCAGCTGCGACGGCCACCGTGCTCCCCGTCCAGGCGCTCGCGGAGCTGCGCCAACCCCCGATGGATCCACGTGCGGACCGTGGCCGGGGGCACGCCCATGCGCAGCGCGATGCCGCGCGGGGGCACGTCATCGAAGTAGCGTAGGAGCAGGGTCATCCGGTAGGGATCGTCGAGCGCGGTGAGGACGCTCATCAAGTGCCGGTGGAGGCGGGCGCGCTCGAGCACCTCCTCGGGCGGGGGTGCCGCGGTGGGTCGGGTCAGGCTCCGCAGGCGGCGATCGAGGCGTGCGCGCCCGCGCCACCATCTCGCCGAGAGGTTGCGAACGACCCGCACGAGCCACGCGCCCACCGGGACGCCATCCGCCGGCCCGTGGTGGAGGGCCGCGACGAACGTGTCCTGGACGATGTCGTCGGCCGCCGCGGCGTCCCCGACGAGGCTTCGCGCGAGCCGGCGCAGGCCCTCGGCGTGGCGAGACAGGCTCAGGGGATCCAGCGGCATCGTCACGGCGACCTCATGCATAGGTTCCCGTCGAGGCTCGGCCGTTTCAAGGCGGGAGCGCCGGAACCTCGTCCCTGGGTGGGGGCGAGGCTCCCTGGAATCCCGCGGGTACGTTCCTCGGTGGGGTGCCGGCCGTTCCCCCTCGCCCCCGCCGCCCCCAGGAGCCTTCGACCATGGCCGATCCCGCCGTTCTCCCCCTGCGCATCGGCGGCGTCGGCGTCTCGGGCACGTCGGTCCGCGACGTGCTCTCGCCCTACGACGGCCGCGTCGTCGCGCGGGTGGAGGTCGCGGGGCCCGCCGATCTGGAGGCCGCACTCGCGGCGGCGGTCGCGGCCGCACCCGTCATGGCGGGGATGGCGGCGCATCGGCGCGGGGCCGCGCTCGCGCGCGCGGCCGAGCTGCTGCGTGCGCGAGCCGAGACGTTCGCGACGACCATACGCGACGAGGGCGGCAAGCCGATCCGGTACGCGAAGGGCGAGGTCGAGCGCGCGATCCGCACGCTCGAGGCGTGCGCGGGCGAGGCGGTGCGCATCCACGGCGAGGCGCCGGCGCTCGACACGGCGCCCCAGGGCGAGCGGCGGCTCGCGGTGGTGCGCCGACGGCCCCACGGGGTCGTGGCCGCGATCACGCCGTTCAACTTCCCGCTGAACCTCTGCGTGCACAAGGTGGGCCCCGCGCTCGCGGCGGGCAACTCCGTCGTGCTCAAGCCCTCCGAGCGCTGCCCCGCGACGGGCCTGCTCCTCGGCGCGCTGCTCGACGAGTGCGGGTTCCCGCCCGGCGCGGTCAACGTCGTCGTGGGCACCGACCCGTCGCTCGGCGAGCAGCTCGTCCTCGACGGTCGGCCCGCCGCGATCTCGTTCACCGGGAGCAGCGCCGTCGGCTGGGGCATCCGGGCGAAGGCCGGCCGCAAGCACGTCGTGCTCGAGCTCGGCGGGAACGCGGCCGTCGTGATCGACCGCAGCGCCGACCTCGACGACGCGGCCACGCGCCTCGCCGAGGCCGCGTTCGCGCACGCGGGTCAGGTGTGCATCAAG
>JAYTCP010000172.1:0-3439 GCA_043736435.1 Planctomycetia bacterium
CGCTGCCGCTCGCCGCCCGAGAGGGTGGGCGGGCGACGCCGCTGCAGGGACTCGGGCAGTCCCACCTGCCCGCAGACCTCCCGCACGCGCGCGTTCGCGAGCGCCGCGTGGCCGCGGGGACGACCGGCCAGCCCGAACGCGACGTTCTCCGCGACGGTCATGTGGGGCCAGAGCTCGAGCGACTGGAACACCATCCCGATCCCGCGGCGCTCGGCGGGCACTCGCACGGCCGGGTCGGCCACCACCACGCCCCCCACCTCGATGCGGCCCTCGTCGGGCGCGTCGAGGCCGGCCACGAGCCGGAGGATCGTCGACTTCCCCGCGCCGCTGCGACCGAGCAGCACGAGCAGGCGCCCCGCGGGCGCGTCGAGATCGACGCCCGCGAGCACGGCACGTCCCTCGAACCGTCGCACGACGCCGCGCAGGGACACGGCTGCGGGAGCGGGGACCGTCACTTCACCCCTCCGCGCCGCGCGGCCAGGGCGCGCTCGAGCGCCGCGCGCTCGGGACGGGAGGCCTTCGGCGACTTCGGGTCGATCGCCGGGTCGAACGCCTCGGGCTCGAGGCGCAGCGCCGGCCACAGCAGCTCCCACACGAAGCGGCGGCGAAAGAGGTCGGGCTCCGCGAGGATCGACAGGACCTCGTCGAGCCCCTCGCCCGTCTGAACGAGGCTGGCCACGGTCTCGGCGATCCGGTAGTCGCCGAAGTCGTTCTCGGGGTGCTCGTCCGCGCGGTGGGCCCGCAGGGCGGCGAGCACGTCCGCGCGCGGCGGAGCGGCCGTGAGCGCCTTGATCGCCGAGGTCCGCGCCCGGGCCTCGGGGTCGGCGAGCTCGCCGAGCAGCGCCGCCACGATCCCGTCGGTGCCCACGGTCGACGTGCCATCGAGCTGGGGATCGTCCTCGCGTCCCAGGTAGGACGCCAGGGCCTCGATCGCGTTCGCCCGCACGGCGGAGACCGGATCCTTCGTGAGCGCGAGCAGGGGCTCGATCGCGCGGCGATCGCGCAGGGCGCCGAGCGTGGTCGCCAGCTCGGCGCGGTGGACCTTCTTCGTGCTCGTCTCGAGCCCCTCGAGCACGTACGGGGTGAGCGGGGCCCCGACGAGCGCGGCCGCCCGCTTCGCGATCTGGAGCTCCATCACGCTCTTCTCGCCCATCTGGTGGACGAGGGCCCGCGCGCCCTCCGCGAACCCGGGATCGTCCTCGGCGACGGGGGCCTTCAGGCGGGGGCCGGTGCGCAGCCACGCTCGAAGCGCCTCGTAGGCGGCCTCGCGCTGCGGCAGCCCCGCATCGGGCTCGTAGACGCGCGGCGCGTCGGGGAACGCGCGGCGCACCGCGTCGGCGCCGTCCTGGAGCACGCGGATGCGCCACCGCCCCGACGAGGGCCGCAGGCGCTCGCGCACGATCCACTCGGCCGCGCCGCGCACGCCCAGGCGCAGGAGGGCGTCGCAGACCGCGCTGTCGATGGCCTGGTAAGGCACGTCGGCCCACTGGTCCGCGGAGATGTCCGTGTTGTCGGCCCCCGGGTACTCCCACGCGTCCCGCACGCGATGGACGTCGCCGAGATAGAAGAGCACCCGGCACAGCGGCACGATCGCGCGGGGATCGCCGAGATCGCCGAGCGCCGTCACGGCCGCGACGCGGACCCATCCGTCGTTCTGCTGGTCGTCGAGCGAACCGAGGAGGGCGGGGAGCGCCTTCGGGTCCCGCCTCGCGCCGAGGAGCACGAGGGCCCGCACGCGGCGCGGCACGAGACCGGCCGGGGTGCGCGTCGCGCGGGGCGCTGCGGTGGCGAGCAGGAGGGGCGCCGCGTCGAAGTCGGGTTCCGTGGCCGCGCGCAAGGCGTCCATGGCGGGCCACGCCTTCTTCGGGTCGTCCACGCACGCGAGGTCGAGCAGGTCCGCGATCCACACGTGGTGCGCCCAAAGGATCGGGAGCCCCATCTCCATCGGGGCGGGGCCCGGTGGGGGCAGCAGGGGCGCGAGCTCGGGTGCGTCCCACGCGAGCGCCTCGCGCGCCGGGCCCGCCCGCATCGTTGCGTCCAGCATGTCGCCGGCCGCGCCCTCGCGCCGGCCGACGTACAGGCCCGCGACCGCGAGGGCTTCGCGCCGGTCCGGCGGGGCCTTCGCGAGCTCGGCGTCGACTGCGGTGCGGGCGGCCTCGAGCACCTCGGGCGGCAGGTCGCCCCCCTCCCGTGCGAGGCGCCAGAGCGGCGCGACCGCGGCGGGCTCGACCGCGAGGAGGCTCGTGCCCGCGCGGATCGCCAGGGGGCCGTCCTCGACCTTCCCCGAGGCGAGCACGCGCGCGATCGCGGCGAGACGCTCGTCCTTGGGGGTGGCCTCGCGGGCGGCAAGACGGAGGTCACGCGTGCCGTTGGGAGGCGGGTCGCCCGCGGACGCCTCGGGAACCCAGGGCAACGCGATCGCCAGGAAGGCCGTCACCGCCAGGCAACGGAGGGTCGTGGGGGCGATACGCTTCACCGCGGTGGCACCTCGGAAGAGGACGGCGGGTACTCGATCAGCACGCGGCGTACCGCGTCCTCGCCGTCGGAGAGCTCCCCGTCGAGCTGGAGCTCCCGGAGCCACGCGAGGAGGGCCCCCATCCGCCGCCCCGGGGCGTACCCGACGGCGAGCAGGTCGTCCCCGCTCACGAGCGGCGGGGGCAGGACCGGCTCGGAGCGGTAGGCCGCGAGCTCGTCCTCGCAGAACGTGGCGAGCGACGTGTCGCCGTGGCTCCCCCCGCAGTCGGCGCGGTGGAGATCCAGATGGAGGGGGAACGACGGCTGCCCGAGGAACTGCCGCAGGCGGTGCTTCCTCATCTTCGGCAGGTTGGGGAAGGCCATGTGCTTCGCGACGAGGTCCGACACCAGCTCGACCCGTCGCGTCGGCAGCCGGAGCCGCTCGAGGACGGCCTCCCCCATCCGGGCGCCGACCACGTCGTGGCCGTTGAAGCGGATGCGGCCGTCGTCGTCGACGGTCAGCGTCGACGGCTTGCCGATGTCGTGGAGGACCGCGCCCCACACGAGCGCGTCGGCGTCCTCGGCGCTCTTGCCGACCACGTCGACGCGGTCGAGCACGAGGGCCGTGTGGACGAACACGTCCCCCTCGGGATGGAAGGCCGCGTGCTGCGGCACGCCGCGCAAACCCGCGACCTCGGGGAGCACCACGTCGAGGAGCCCCGTCCGCGAGAGGAGGCGCATCGCGGCCCCGCGGCCCGCGCGCAGGGTCTTGCCGAGCTCGTCGCGCACGCGCTCCGGCGAGACGTCGGCGACCAGCGGCGCGAGCCGCCGGATCGCGTCGAACGTGGCGGGCTCGATGGCGAACCGGAGCTTCACCGCGAAGCGCACGGCGCGCAGGAGCCGCAGGTGGTCCTCGCGGAAGCGCGCCTCCGGGTCGCCGATGGCCCGGAGGAGGCGTGCCGAGAGGTCGGCCCTGCCCCCCACG
>JAYTCP010000173.1:0-2860 GCA_043736435.1 Planctomycetia bacterium
GTCCTTCAGCTTGTGGTACGCGTCCGACGGATCGAGCTCCGTGTTGATCTTCACCGCGGTGAACTTGCTCGCCTCCGCGACCACCGCGGCGTCGGGGTAGGTGCACCAATCGAGTCGCTTGCACCAGACGCACCAGTCGGCCTCGAAGTCGACGAGGAGGGGCTTGCCCTCCTTCGCGGCCAGCGCCTTCGCGGCGTCGAGGTCGAGCACGTGGCGCCACTTGATGGGCGTCGTGGCCTTGGGCCGCGACAGGTCGAGCTTGCGGCTCTTGACGAAGTCGGCGGCGTCGGCGTCGAACTGGGGGAACCAGCGGCGGACGTTCACGCGCTTGCTGCGGCCCTCGAGGTACGCGCCGAGGGACGCCATCTCGTCCGTGCGGACCACGGTGGCCGTGCCGTCCGCGGCGACCGCGCTCAGGCGGTGGGTGGCCTGGCCTCGGTAGACGGGCTGGTTGCCCTCGAACATGTTGTTCGGGTTCGGGCGCTTGAGGTCCGCGTCGGCGCCGAACCACCACCAGTCGTCGGCGCCCGTGTAGGCCCCGTCGAAGTCGCCGTCGATCAGGACGAGGGCGTGCGCCGTGCCGTCGACGGTCGCCTGGCCCTTGCGCACGCCGAGCGTCGTCGCCGAGCCCTGGGCGTTCGGCTGCTGCTCCGCGATCGAGAGCGCGGCCTTGCGGCCCCCGAGGTCGAGGTCCTGCGAGGCCCAGCGCACGCCGATGCGGCGGCCGCCCCGCTTCATGGGCGACGTCTCGAGCACGAGGACGCGCGCCGCGCCCATGTCGCCGGTGCATGCGTCGTCCACGAGGCAGACAAGCTCGTCGCCCTCCCCGCGGACCGTGCACAGGAGCAGCTTCTTGTCGTCGACCTCGAGGAGCGCCCACTGGATCTTGCCGGTGATCGCCGGCGGCTTCGTCACGGTGGGGGGCGTGGTCTCGGAGAAGGCGAGGGGTTGGCCGCCCCTCGGCTTCTCGTTGTTGACCGGCTTGAGGGCGCACTGCCCGGCGAACCCGCCGGGCGTCTCGCGCACGGTCCAACGGAACGAGCCCCCGCCGTGCTTCACCTCGGCACGCCACGACTTCGGGCCCTTCCCCTCGGCGGGCTTCATCTCGACGGCGGCGCCGTCCTTGTCGTCGATCGTGCCGTCGCCGTTCGCGTCCCAGCGGAACGACCGCGCGTCGCCCTCGCCGCGGACCACCGCGACGTCGCGCTTGCGCGCGCCGATGGCCAGCTCGCCGTACACCGCGGTCACGCCCTCGAGCTCGGCCTCGAGCGATGCCGGGCGGTCCGCGGAGAGCTCGACCTGGACGGACGGCGCGAGGGGGCGCCGCTCGTCGGGCTTTGTCCCGGCGGGCGGCGGGCCGTCCGGCAGGGGGACGAGCTCGGTCGGCATGACGATCGGGGCGGGCTCGGCGGGACCCTCCGCTCCCGCCGACCGGACGCACGGCGTGGCGAGGAGGGCGAACGAGAGGACCCAGGGGGTGCGCGGCATGGAGGCCTCCGGAGATGCGCCCCGGCACGCGGGGCGCGCAGCAAGCCCGGAAGTATGTCTCTTTCGGGCGACGGCCGCACGCGCGGATCGGGGGTGGGAACCCGGTTCCGGACGGTCCGGGACCTCGGCCCCCCGCGCCCCCCTGAGTTACATCGTGCGGCCGGGCCCCGGCGGCCTTGCCCGGGTGTCGGGCCGGGTCGGCGACTGCGCTCCCCGCAGCCACGCGAGCGCTCCGGGGGTCGCCTCCCAGGCGTCGCGGATGGCGTCGGCGGCCTCCTTCGCCTGGTCGTAGGCGTCGGCGCTGGCCTCGAGCGGGCGCGGCAGGCGCGTGCGGCCCGCCAGCAGGAAGGGCGCCACCAGGGGCGCGACCAGCGTCGCCTCGCCGAGCGCGAACGACATGGGGACCCGCTCGCCCGCGCGCCGGTGCGCGAGGACGCGCAGCCACGCCCAGGCGGGGGAGGCGTCCTCCGCGCGGGCGGCGAGCAAGGGCGCGGCGTCGGCGTCGAGGCCGATGGCGAGCCAGCGGGCGACGATGGCGGGCCCCGCGCGCAGCACGTCGTCGGGGTCCTCGGCGAGCAGCGCGCGCTCCTCGACGAGGGCGTCGGCGTCGCGGCCGAGCTCGCGCAGCGCCTCGGCGAGATCGCGGCGCGCCTCGAGGGCGGTGCGTGCGTCCTCGCCCTCGCCGAGCGGGGCCGGCGGAGCGTCGGGGGCGCGCCCGAGGGCCCGACGGCCGGCGGCGACGGCCTCGCGCAGGCGGCGGACGCGCTCCTCGGGCGTGCGCACGACGGTGGCGAGGAGCCGCCACGCTTCGGCGCAGTCGGGCCACAGCTCGATGGCACGACGGGCGAGGGACTCGCGGCGGCCGCCCTCGGCGTCGGCGGCTTCGGCGACGTGCTCGCGGGCGGAGAATCGCCGGTCGGCCTCGGGGTCCATTTTCGGGGGCGGCGGGGGCTGGGCCAGGCCCTCTGCGAGCGCGATGCGGGCGCGCAGCCACTCGGTGGCGCCCTCGGTGTCCTCGACGGCGCCGCGCAGCACCGGATCGGCGCCGTCGCTCGCGCCGCGCTTGGGGCCCGTCGGCGGCAGGCCCGCGAGGCCGCGGGCGAGGTCGGGGAAGCGCTCGACGGCGCGGTCGAGCGCCGCGGTTGCCCGCTCCACCGCGGCTTCGTCGAGCGCGCGGCGCCTTCGGAGGAGCGCGCGGGCGAACGACCACTCGGCGGACGCGCCCTCCTCGGGGAAGCGATCGACGAGCTCCTGCGCCTCGTCGTCGCGGCCGGTGGCGAGCAGGAGGAGGAGGAGGTCGCCCCGCACCGGGATCGGGTCGCGCGGATCCATCGCGAGGATGCCGGTGAGCGTCTGGATCGCCTGCGCGGCG
>JAYTCP010000174.1:0-2944 GCA_043736435.1 Planctomycetia bacterium
CGAGGCCGCACCAGTTTCGGTCTTCTCCGTCGTCGCCGTGGCGGCACCCGCGTTCGGGTCCTCCGTCCACGTGTACAGAGCGACCACGAGGATCATGACGATGATCACGACGATCACCAACACCGACAGCTTCTCGAAGTTGCCCATGCGCCCTCCATGCCGGGCAGGCAGACCCGCCAGGTCCACCCGCGCACGTTCCTGCCGCACCCGTCGTCGGCGGCACCGCCGCCACCTCGCGAAAGTGTACGCCTCGCCGCTCGAAAGGCAACGCCCTTCCGCTACATGTGGGGGCAAAACGGCGATAGAGCCCCGACCGACGGTACTCGACCGAGGGGCGGGACGCGCGTCATGCGGGCACCCAAGGGGGCGAAATGGGAGGCGATTCCCCGTCATCCTCGGGACATGCCGTCCCCCACCCCAGAAATCGGTCCCGTCCGCAGCGATCTGAAGCGGAGCCTGCGGGCGGGGGCCGCAACCCGAGCGAGGCGGCCCCCAAAACCTCCCGCGGAGAGGGGCTCGGCGCGGGAGAGATTCCTCCGCGGGCCGCTGCGCGGGAGGCGCACCGAGGGGCCCGATCCCCCCCGATCCGATCGGGAACGGTGCTCGGGGGCCACGTGCGCAAGGCGATTCCCGGAGCACCGGAACGCCGTGGATGCGGGCCCTCGGCCGCGTGGCCCACCTCTCCATCGCGTGCTAGGGTGCAGAGTTGGCGGCTGATCGCCGCGAGACTCCGTCCCCAAGCCGTGCCGGGAGGCTCCATGCCTCGTTCGTCTGCCCTCTTCCGCCCCATTGCCCTCCTCGTCTCCCTCGTCGTCTCCCTCGTCGTGTCCCTGGTCGGTGGGGGCCTCCTCCTCTCCGGATCGACGCGCACCGCCCTGGGGGGCGAGGAGCCGCCCGCGCCGGTCCCCTCCCCGACGCCCGACGAGCCGGCCCCCGCGCCCACGCCCGACGAGCCTGCCCCCGCGCCGACGGCTCCCCCGCCGCCCCCCCTGCCGCCGCTTCCCCCGGCACCTCCGGGCCCGACCGGAATGGTCTACGTCCCGGTCGAACTGGTGGGTGAGGTGGGGGTCGGCACGACGCCAGAGCAGATGCTCAAGCTGGTGGGCCGCCGTGCGAAGGAGCTGCTGCCCCAGCTCTGCTTCGAGACCCCGCGTTGGAGCCCCGCGCTGCCGCGCTACTTCATGGACGCCCACGAGGTCACGAACGCCCAGTACAGGGTCTTCGTCGACGAGCGGTACAAGACGACCTTCAAGACCGGCATGTCGGCGCTGTCGAGCCTCGAGGAGATCGCGGGCTACTTCGTCTACGGCGACCCGAAGGGCAGCGTGCACGCGAAGGACGAGTTCTCGGCCCTCCAGCTCTACGCCCTCAACAAGACGGCCATCGACGCGGCGGTGCCCGACGCGGCGAAGGGGCCCCAGGGCCGGAAGGGGCTACGGATCGCGTCCCTGCCGCCCGACGTCGAGCTCGTGGTCTACAGGATCCGCCTTCCCGAGCTCTGGTTCACCGAGTCGGACCAGCTCGACGGCGACGCCGCGCCCGACCACCCCGTCCGGGGCATCAGCTACATCGAGGCCGAGAAGTACGCCGAGTGGGCCGGCAAGCACATTCCCACCGAGGCCGAGTGGGAGTGGGCGGCCCGGGGCCCCCAGGCCCGCGACTTCCCCTTCGAGGGGCCTTGGCGGGAGACCCTGACCGACACGACGACCGGCAAGAAGAAGGTCGAGAACCGCGTGAACTGGCTCGACCTCGGCATCGTGAGCACGAAGACGCGCAAGCCCTCCACGGTGCCCGTCGAGGACATGCCGGACGGAAAGAGCTGGTGCGGCTGCTACCACCTGCTCGGCAACGTGAGCGAGTGGACGTCGTCGTGGTTCGCGCCCTACCCCGGGTGGAGCGACCCGTTCGCGAACGTGAAGGGGGCCGGCGAGAACCCGTACGCAAAGCTCTATCCTGACTACGTGCGCGTCATCCGCGGCGCCTCGTGCGCCGACCGCGAGACCGTCGTGCTCCGGCTCGCCTTCCGGAACTTCGTGGGCAACGGCTCCGAGGCGCGCCCGATCCCGGAGAACCACTTCGAGTACGTCGGCTTCCGCTGCGCGGCCTACCTCACGCCGGGCATGGACCGCCTCGAGCCCTCCATCTCCCGCCTCTTGCGGCCGAAGAAGGTCAAGTCCGAGTGGATCGCCCGCGACCTGTACGGCGGCGCAGCCGCGAACCGGTACGTGCCCATGGGCACGAGCCCCGACCACCACGTCTACGTGACGGGGAGGTCGTCCGCGATCCTCATGGCGCCCTTCCGCGCGATCCAGGTCGACCCCGAGGCGAAGCCGATCGCGAAGACCGCCCCGGACCTCGTCGCGGCCTCGACGACCGCCGAGGGGATCCCGTTCGGCGTCTTCCACACCGACGTCGAGGTCGACAAGTTCGCCGAGCTCGACCCGAAGGCGCCGTCCCCGGGCGCGGGCCTCGGCGGGTTCCGGCAGGGCAAGCCGAAGAAGGCCCCGATGCCCGTGACGATCCCGGGCAAGACCCTGGCGCCCGATACCTACGTCCTCTCGCTCCTCCACGGACGCATCGCGGTGATGCGCAGCAACCTCGACTTCGTCGGCTTCCTCGACGAGAAGCCCAAGATCGAGGGCAAGAAGGTCAAGAAGACCGAGGCGGGCCTCGAGGCGATCCCCACGACGTTCGCCATCGAGTCCGACGCCGACACCGTCGAGGTCAAGACCTGGATCGCCGCCGGCGGGAAGGGATCCGAGGGCGAGGGCTTCCTCCTCACCTTCCGCTTCTCAACCGCCACCGGCGCCCTCGACAAGGCCGGCAGCTGGCGCGTGACCGAGGCCGTCGCCAAGTAGCGGCAGCGACCGGTGCGGTCGAGCGGCGCCGAACCCTCGCCATCGAACTTGGGAAGCTGACGGCCCACGAACGTACGTCACATGGC
>JAYTCP010000175.1:0-2120 GCA_043736435.1 Planctomycetia bacterium
GTGCGGGCCGAGCGGCCCTGGGTGATCCGGCGCACCTTCCGCGGCGCGGCGTGGGTGCTGGCGGCGCTGCCGATCCTCTCGCTGCTCCTCGGGCTCCACTTCACGTTCCACGGCCTGCGACGCGCCCGCGCGCCGGTGCTCATCCTGGCCACGGTCCTCGGTTGCGCGGGCGGCGCCCTCGCCATCTCGTGGCTGACCTTCTCGGAGAGCCTCGCCGCAGGCGCGCGGACGGGCTTCGGCCTCCGCGCCGTCCTGGCCGCGAGCGTCGCGCAGGCGTGCGTGGGGCTGTTCGGCGTGACCTCGCGCAACTGGTGGATCGTCTACCTCGGCGTCGCCATCACGCTGCTCGGCCTCGGATCGGTCGCGACGGCGTACGTGGGCCGAGGAGCCCTGCCGTGACGGGGCTCCCGTCGCGGGCACGGGCCGTGGCGACGGGTGTGCTGGTCGTCGCCGGCCTCGTGACCCTGGGGCGCCTCGCCCTCGAGGCGTGGCTCGTCAAACCCGCGCCCGAGACGTTGCCGCGGACCGCAGCGGCGGTGGACGGGGCCGCTCCGGGTGCCGCGAGGCCTCCGGCGCTCTTCGTGGGC
The DNA here is from genome assembly GCA_043736435.1 of Planctomycetia bacterium. Taxonomy (GTDB): domain Bacteria; phylum Planctomycetota; class PLA2; order PLA2; family JAEUHO01; genus JAYTCP01. The sequence goes on from JAYTCP010000175.1 coordinate 588, forward strand.
ATCGTGGACGGGTTGCGCGCGGAGGCGGTCACCGGCCCCGAGGCGTCGATGCCCCGCTGGCAGGGGCTCGCGTCCGAGGGCGCATCGGGGATCGGGCTCACGGGCGAGCCCACGCTGACGGCCTGCTGCGTGCGCACGATCCTGACGGGACGCAATCCCGACCTGGTGACGGCGTTCCGCAACTTCACGGCCCCGGTGACCGAGGGCAGCTGGCTCCAGTTCCTCGTCGAGCGGGGCGCCCGGGCCGCCCATGCCGGCGACGCGGCCGCGTGGCAGATGACGCAGCGGTGGATCCGCCCGGAGGACGCGCTCGCATTCCCCGATCGCGGTCCGGCCGACCAGGGCGGCACCGACGACCAGAGCATCCCGTTCGCGCTTGCCAAGGCGGAGGACCCCGCGATCGACGTGCTCGTCGTCCACGTGGTCCGGCCCGATCACGCGGGACACAAGCACGGCGCGACCGGACCCGAGTATCGCGAGGCCTGCGGCATCGTGGACGATCAGCTGGCCCGCTTGGTCGCCGCGTTCCGCGCGAAGCGGCCCGACGCGACGATCCTCCTGACGGCCGACCACGGCGTCACGCCCCGGGGCACCCACGGCGGCGGCGAGCCCGGGGCGCGGCGCGCCCCATTCGTCCTCGTGGGGCCCCGCGTCGCGCGGATCGCGGACGTGATCGTGCCCCAGGCGGCGCTCGCGCCCACCCTGTGCGCCCTGCTGCGCCTGCCGCCGCCGCCGCTCGCGGAGTCGCCGCCGGTCTTCGAGCTCTCGACGCTCACGCCAGGCGAGCGGGCGGACGCGCTCGACGCCTACCTTCGGGCACGCCTCGAGGTGGCCCGCCGCATCGGGGCGACGGACGTGGCCGCCGCGATCGACGCCCGCCGGGCGCAGGTCTTCGCCGGTCGGGAGGCGCGCCCCCTCGAGCGCCTCGTGGCCGAGTGCCGCGCGCTCGAGGCGTCCGCCTTCGCGTCCCACGGGACCACCGAGGTGGGCCTCGCGCTCGCCCTGGCCCTGACCTGGCTGCTCGCGTTGACGAGGCTGTCGAGCCCGGGCGCACGCGGGGCGTCCGAGGACCGCGGGGCGCTGATCGCAGCGACCGCGGCCCTCGTCCTCGCGGGAGCGCTGCCGCTCGCCGGCGCCGCCCTCGCCCTGGGCCTCGCGTGCCTGTGGATCGGACGACGGCCGTCGCCCGCGGAGTCGTCGGGGTCGGGGCGTCTCGTCCTGGCAGGCGTGGCGGGCTTCCCGGTGCTCGGCGCCGCGGGTCTGCTGCTCCAGCAGGCGTTCGACGCGACGGAGGACGCGGGGCCCGCCGCGCGCCGCATGGCCCTCGCGCTCGCCGCCCTCGGCGTCGTCGCCGCTCTCGCGCTGCGGTCGCGCGCGCGGCGCCGCGCCCTCCGCAGCCTGCTCGCCGCTCACCCCGCCCTGCTGCCCCTCCTCGCCGGCGTGCCGCTGGGCTTCGCGCTCTCGCTCCGGCTCTTCGTCGACCCGTTCGTCCACACGCCGATCCTCTTCGCGGTGGGGGCCGGAGCGCTCCTC
>JAYTCP010000176.1:0-4656 GCA_043736435.1 Planctomycetia bacterium
CCCGACTCGACGCCGGGCGCCTACGACGGCGAGTTCCGTGTCTGCACCAGCATGTACGTCAAACGCGTCTGGCGCCTGCAGCGTCTCGGCCCGACCGCGCCGTGGAAGGTCGCCGAGCTCCAAGCGCTCTGAACCCGACGGATCGAGGACTGCCCCGTGCGAACGACCCGATCCGTGGCCTGCGTCCTGCTGTCCCTGACCGCTTGGCTGGCGCCTGCCACCCCCGTCGTGGCGGGCACCTACGATGCCCGCCGCGCCGAGCTGCTCTTCGCCCTGGAGGCCCTCCGCCTCGAGCCCCGCTGGCGGGATGTCATCCATGGCCGGCTCTCGGCGTACTTCGACTTCCGCGAGCGCGTCCTCTCCGACGCGCTTCCGATCGTGCAGGACGAGTCGACGGGCAATCGCGACCAGGCCGCGCGGTGGCGCGATCACTTCGCCAAGGCCGGCCCGGAAGCGTCCAAGCTGATCTACTCCGCCCTGCAGGACGGGATGCCGGCGCCCGCGCGGGACCTCTTGACCAGGGCTGCGAGCCTCGAGGCGGACTTCTTCGGCAAGCTCTGCGCCATGCCGGCCGGGAAGCTCAGGGATCGCATCATGGCGTACCGCGAGACCTTCGAGAAGGAGTCGAAGTCCCTCGCCGACAAGTGGCAGGCGATCGACGCTCAGGACCAGTCGATCGACTCCGCGGCGCGCGCCATCCAGAGCGAGCTCCGAGAGGTCTACCAACGCGCCGCGAGCGACATCGCCTCGGCGACCGTCGGCACGGAGAAGTGGATCAAGACGGCGCTGGAGGCCGCGACGGCGCTCCCCCAGACCCCCGAGATCGCGATCCTCGTCCTCGAGTTCATGAACCTGCTCGAGGTGCTCAGCACCCGGACCGAGGCGTACGCCGCGCGCCTGCGCGATCTCTACGCGACCGAGGAGCGAGTGATCTTCGTCTTCAACGACACCCGCAAGGACGTCGCCGCGTTCCTCAAGACGATGCATCTCGACCTCCTGTCGAACGAGATGAACGAGATGCTGATCGGCGTCGACCAGGCCGCCCGCTCCACGCACTCCCCCGGGCAGCAGGCGGACGGCGCCCGGCTCCACGGACTGCTCGCGACGACCCTCAAGAGCCACTACGAGGACTTCGAGGACCAGTTCGAGCGGTTCGTCTCCGACTTCGACCACATCTTCTTCAATGCGCTGGGCGACAAGACGATCGAGTCGCTCCTGGAGGTCCAGTCCTGGCGGGACTGGTCGGACAACGTGCGCGGCATCGCGCTCGAGCACGCGCTCAAGCGGGTCGAGGAGCAGAGCCAGCGCAACTTCGGCATCGACCTGGGAGGGGTGCCCGATCCGGCCCGGCGCGAGGCCGTGCGGAACCTGGTGCGCGTGAACATGGAGGCGCTGCGGGAGAAGGTCGGCAAGGTCCACGGCCTGAGCGTCTCCGACCGGATCCAGTCGCTCCTCTACATGGCCCTTCCGGGCAGCATCCGGGCCAGGATCCTCGATCGACTCAAGGGCGGCTAGTGCCGCGTCTCGGAAGTCTCGAGACACCTCGGACGTGCGGCGCGCCGGCTGGGGGCGCTCGGGCAGCCTCCTCCTCCTCGCGTACAGGAGGACGCGTTGTCGTCGTCATGTGCCCTCCGCACCATCCAGCGTGCCGGCGGGCTGCGCGCGGTTCTCCCCATTCAAGGCGGCAGAAAGCGATGCCGGGCCGCGCTGGCCGCCTTGGGATGCTGCAGGACTTCCGGGATGATGTACTAGAGTCCCCCTCCATGGCGCCGACGACTTCGCCCCGCCCTGAGCCTCCGCGTCGGATCGATCGCCGCGAGGTGCTCTCCCGCGCCGCGGTGCTCGCGGCGGCGGCGGGGCTGTCGTTGACGGTCGGCTACCGCCCGAGGCGCGCGCTCGCGGCCGACGGCGGGCGCCTCCTCACCGACGCCGAGGGGAAGACGATGGAGGCCGTCCAGGAGACGCTCTGGCCTGCGGCCCCGGGCATCCCCGGCGCGAAGGACGTGCACGCGACCCGCCTGCTCGACGCGGCGCTCGGGAGCCCCGACGTGCCGCCGATCGAGCGGGAGTGGGTGCGCGGCTGGATCCCCACGCTGCACGAGCTGGCGCGCGCGCGCGGCGCGAGCACGTTCGACGCCCTCGACCCCGCCGGCCGGGAGGCGGTGCTGGTCGCGTTCCGAGAGCGGGACGAAGGCTCGGGCTGGATCCGGCTCGTGCTCGGATACACGCTCGAGGCGGTCCTCGGCGATCCCGTCCACGGCGGCAATCCCGGCGAGATCGGCTGGCGCGCCATGGGCTACGAGCCCTGCGACGTCCGCCCGACGTCGCTCCTCGGCCGAGCCACCCGATGAGCGACGTCGACGTCGTCGTGGTGGGCAGCGGCGCGGGCGGCGGCCCCGTCGCGCTCTGGCTTGCCGACGCCGGCTACCGCGTGGTCGTCCTCGAGAAGGGCCCCCCGCTCACGGACAGCGACTTCACGAAGGACGAGATCGGCGAGGTGCGCCGCGGGCGCTATCTGCCGCGCGAGCACGAAGAGCCGCGCGTCGTCGAGACGTCCGACGGCCGCGGAGGGTACGCGGCCGTCACGTCCTCCGAGGCCGGCATCACCACGTGGAACGGGTGCGCGGTCGGCGGCGCCACGAACTTCATGAGCGGCTTCTTCCTCCGCATGAAGCCGGAGGACTTCCGCCTGCGTTCGACCTTCGGGCCGGCGCCGGGGGCGGACGTCGTGGACTGGCCCATCGGCTACGACGACCTCGAGCCCTGGTACGACCTCGTCGAGCGCGAGGTCGGCGTCTCCGGCATTGCCGTCCCCCACCCCCGCAGCGACCGCCGCTCCTCGCCCGACTTCCCCATGCCGCCGACCGCCACGCACGCGCTGGCGAAGCGCGTGGACGAGGTGGGACGGGCGCGGGGCCTCCACCCCCTGCCCCTCCCGCGCGCGATCCTCTCGAAGGCGCGCCCCGGCCGGGAGAAGTGCGACTACACCGGCTTCTGCGGCTCCTACGGGTGCACGACCGGCGCCAAGGGCAGCTCGCGGGCGGCGCTGCTCGGGCGCGCGGTCGCGACCGGGCGGTGCGAGATCCGGACCGGCCGCATGGCGACCCGCCTCGAGACGGACGCGTCGGGCCGCGTCGTCGCCGTCCACCACCAGGGGAAGGACGGGGGCATCGACCGCCTCGAGGCGAAGGTCGTCGTGCTCGCGGCGCAGGCGATCGAGTCGACGCGACTGCTCCTGATGTCCACGGGCCCGCGCCACCCGAAGGGGATCGGCAACGGCAACGACCTCGTCGGTCGCTACCTCCTCTCCTCACCCGCGGGCGTCGGCTGGGGGCTGTTCCCCTACGCGACGTGGGAGAAGACGCTCGGCCCCGCGCTGCACGACCGTGGGGCCTTCGTCAACCGGACCTTCCAGGACTGGCAGGACTACGCCGACCCCGCGACCGGGCGCACGCGCAAGGGCGGCAGCGTCGACTTCCTCCTCATGAGCTCGAACCCGATCCAGGGCGCCATGGCCCAGGCGTCCAACGCGGGCACGGGCACGAAGCGGCCCCTGTTCGGTCGCGAGCTCCAGGCGCAGGTCCGGCGGTGGTTCTCCGACGTCGTGGCGCTCAAGTTCGAGACGTTCTCCGACTGGATGCCGCTCCCCGACGGCCGCGTGACGCTCGACCCGGCCGTGCGCGACCGGCTCGGGCTCCCCGTCGCGCGGGTCCGGTGGGCCGACCACCCCTGGAACCACGAGACGACCGTGTTCCTCGCGGCCCGCGGGGCCGAGCTCCTCCGCGCGATGGGCGGTGAGGACGTCGTCGTCTCCGACGGCGCGGGCCCGTCCACGAACCTCGTCGCGGGCGGCGCGCGGTTCGGCCGCGACCCGAAGACCTCGGTCCTCGACGTCGACTGCCGCGTCCACGACGTCGACAACCTCTTCGTGACCGACGGCTCCTTCATGCCGACCGGCGGCAGCGTGCCGTACACGTTCACGATCTACGCGAACGCGTTCCGCGTCGCCGACCGCATCGCGACGCAGCTCGGCGGTCGCCGGAAGTAGGACCGTCCGCGACCGGGGCAGGCGGAGGCCCGCCGCACGGGGGGGCCCATCGGGTCCGCGGGCCTCCCCCCGGGTCCCCCTCGCCCCCCGTACCCTCCTACTCCCCCTCCGGCTCCCGCCCGATCACCCCTCTTGCGCGTCGCGCAATCCCGGCTTGCATGGAGCAACCGGGGGGGCCGGCCGGTGCAGGAGATTCCATGTCCACTCGCCCCCGTTCGGCCCTCTGCCGCAGGTCCGTCGCTCCCCTTCTTCTCTTCCTTGTCGCCTGCGGCGGCTCGTCGGGCGGAAGCGGTGGCCCCGGCGGGGGTGGAGGAGGGGGTGGGGGCGGCGGGGGAGGGGCACCCGGCTCGCCGGTCGTCACCAGCACGCTCACACGCGCGAGCGTGCGCATGGGCGAGGTCGTCGAGTTCGACGTCACGGCGACGGATCCGAACGGCCAGGCCATCGACCTCGGGCTCGCGAACCCGCCGGCCGGGTGCGTCTTCGTCCCGAGCGTGAACGCAGCCTCCCCGGTGACGCGGCGCGTCCGCTGGACGGTGACCGCCGAGTCGGGCGGGACCCGCGCGCTGCTGTTCACCGCCAAGGACCACGGCTCGCCGCCCCTCCTC
>JAYTCP010000177.1:0-2198 GCA_043736435.1 Planctomycetia bacterium
GCTCCGCCGCGCGCCTTGGCGGCGCGGCGGGCCCTCGATCGGTTGCTGATCCTCGCCACGGCCGCCAGCCTCCTCGCGGCCGTTCTCGAGCGCCGAGCCCGTGACTTGGGGGACGGGCGCGGCGGAGATGAGAATCGGGAAGGAGGGCCCGGGGCCGGCCCCTCCCTCATCCCCTCCTTCCCGGTGAACCTGGCCGTCGATCCGCCGGAGCGGCTGCGGCTCCTGCCCGGGCTCGGTCCCACGCGCCTCGCCGCCCTCCTCCGCGAACGCGAACGGAGCGGTGCCCCGTCGGCTTGGGACGACCTCGAGCAGGTGCGCGGCATCGGGGCCAAGACGCTCTCGGCCTGGCGGGCGTCGGGAGCGACGGTCGATCCACCAAAGCCCTCGGCTGGCCCGGTCTTGCCCTCGGCTGGCCCGGTCTTCCCCTCGCCTGGCCCGGTCTTGCCCTCGGCTGGCCCGGTCTTGGAGGGGGCGCGCCACGGCTCGGAGGGGGAGCGTGCGAGAGGGCCGCCCGGCACGCGCGCTCGGTAGGATCGCCGGCGATGATCGATCCGGCGCCGCACCTCCCGTTCCTGGCCATGGCCCTCGAGGAGGATCTCGGCTCCGGCGACCGCACCACGCGTGCGCTGGTCCACGAGATGCGCGGGACGACCGCCGACCTGCTCGGGCGCGCCGACGGCGTGCTCTGCGGCCTCCCCTTCCTCGAGGCCCTCGTGCGCATCCTCGATCCGGATGCGACCGTCGAGGTCCTCGTGGAGGACGGCGCCCGCCTGTCCGACGGCCTGCGCGTCGCGACGATCCGGGGCAAGGCGCGGGCGGTGCTCGGCTCGGAGCGCACTGCGCTCAACGTGATCCGGCACCTCTCGGGCATCGCCACGCTGTCGGCGCGATTCGTCGAGGCCGTGCGGGGCCTGCCCGTGAAGATCCTCGACACCCGAAAGACCACGCCCGGCTGGCGCGAGCTCGAGAAGTACGCGGTGCGGTGCGGCGGCGCCGAGAACCACCGGCGGCGCCTCGACGACGCCGCGATGATCAAGGAGAACCACCTGCTCGCGGCGTTCGGCCACACCGGCCCCGCGGCCATCGCGGAGGCCGTCCGGCGCGTGCGCGCCGCCATCCCGCCCGGGGTGCCCCTCTGCGTCGAGGTCGAGGACCACGACGAGCTCCTGGCCGTGATCGAGGAGCGCGTGGACGTCGTGATGCTCGACGGGTTCGACCTCGACGGGCTCCGTCGCGCGGTCACGCAGGTGCGCGCCCTCCCGAGACCGCGCCCGCTCCTCGAGGCCACGGGCGGCATCACCCTCGAGACCGTCCGCACGATCGCCGAGACCGGGGTCGACCGCGTCAGCGTCGGCGCTCTCACCCACAGCGCGCCCGCGCTCGACCTCTCGATCCGGCACCGCGCGGAAGGCGCTCCGACGGTGCCCTGAGGCGGCGACGCGCGCCCCGGTCCTACTTCGCTTCGGCCCACCACGGCAGGAGCGTGTCGCGCTTGAGGACGCGCGCGAGCACCTCCAGGTCGAGCTGCGACTCGCGGATGTCCTCGGGCGTGATCTCGGAGACGCGCTTCCAGAACCGGGGCCGCAGGATGAACAGGAGGCCTCGCTGGAGCGCCGCCTCGACGACCCAGCGCCGCCGCGTCTCCCGGTTCGCCATCTCGAGGCTCGTCAGCAGGCGCTCGAGGTGGATGAGCCCCCCGCGGTCGAGCCGGAGGAAGACGCACGGGTACTCGGTGAGCTCGGGCCGCCCCGCCTCGGCCTGGCTCACCTGGAAGGTCGGGACCTGCTCGAGCGCGCGCACGAGGGGGTAGATGCGCGGGTCGAAGCCCCGATCGCGCCCCTCGGTGCGCTCCTCGGCCAGGGCGACCGCGGCGTCGTCGCCCGAGAGGGCCCCGCAGAGGTCGCACGCCTCGAGATCGACGCCCTCGACCACCCTCGGGACGAGGCGACGGCTCCCGCACGACTCGCAGACGCGGGCCATCAGGCGCTTCCCGGCCACTGCCCTTCGAAGACGATCACGGCCGGGCCGGTCTTGCGCACGCCCTGCCCCTCGGGCCACGAGAGGCGCAGGTCGCCGCCGAGCAGGTGGATGAGCACGTCGCGATCGGTGCGTCCCGTGAGCACGCCGGCGACGCAGACCGCGGCGGCGCCGGTCCCGCACGCCCACGTCTCGCCCGCGCCCCGCTCCCACGTGCGCTG